>JBGSWN010000235.1:0-3179 GCA_041752395.1 Saprospiraceae bacterium
TCTTTTTCATAAAGGTCACAGACCTTGTAGCATATTGAAATCAAGAGTTCTTCCCAGTCCAGCATAGTGCAGTGTTTTGTTCTTACTGCAATATCGCTGACTGGGAGGTTTTATTCACCTTGAACCCGTTATTCGCATTAATGATGATTGGGAATGGGAGATTGAAAAAATAGTCAATGACCGTTGCGGAACGCACAAAATATATGTGGATATGCGGGCTGGAACCGCCCGGCTTTCAGAGGAAGATGCATGGAAAGCACTAAAGGCAATTGAGGAAAAAGTGAAGGCAAGCCCAATCGTTATTGAAGGGCTTGTTTTGGAAACGGACCTAAATTACTACTTGAAACCCTATTCACAGATAAGCTGCATCGTGGAGGTCAACCAAGTATTTAAAGGGGAAATGGAGCATGGCGTAATTGAAATATTTGGCTCAGGCATACAAACCTCGCATGGTGGGTTGAGGCTTCCATCCAAGGGCGAGTCGGCCATATTTTACCTGAAATCACCTGCCGACCAAGACGAGGGAGATAGTACTTACAAAATCGTTGACAGCTTATCGGCCTATCCATTGTTCAGGGTGAATGCCTATCCAATTGAAATCTACCAGCCCTATTCCGGTTCACGCTGTTATCACGTGAATATTGAAAAACACCTTTACCAAACCATCGAAAAAGCGGCTGGCAAGAAACGCCGATTGGTGCTTTTGCCTGCTGAAAAGGACAGTTCTATGGCCACCTTCGCCGCTGCAAAGCGAATGAACTTCCCGGTGCGGCAACTCGGCTTGGAATATATGCTTTTCAATAAATATGGCTATCGCCAAATAACATTCGACACGCTCCGAATAGACCTAGCCATTCGTTCAACCTCAACTCATTCTTACTTGACAAAAGGGGTAGCAGTTGTTCGTTACAGCCCTGTGGCTTATGGCGACAGCATCGTTTCAAAGAAACGACTGCGTTTTAAGCCAATTCAGAAAAAAACTGGGTTCAGTAATTGGTACAACCACTACCTGCACATCCCCGACAGCTACGAATTTGAGGTAAAAGACTTATCTGATTCAACTTTTCTGATTCGTTTTTGGCGGCCCGATGGTGACGGCGACTACTTTCAACTTACGCCGATTAGAGGTGAAAGACTACCTGCTACAGCCATACTCGAATTCAAGCTCCCCGTCCTGCAGAAAGAAGCCAACCTCAACCTCGATTTCGTTGAAACCCAGATGCAGGATGGTCACTTTCACTTCGATTTCGAGCAAAACAAGGAAGTCCCCTACCAGTATGTTTGGCCGAATGACCCGATTGATTTTTATGACTCAAAACGCAAGAAATGACCCCATCTTTACCCTTTAATCATTCAATCAACCCATCGTGGAACTCCTAATCATCCTCCTTTTCAACTTCATCAACGCCATTTTCGCCCTGTCGGAAATCGCCCTGGTCTCCGTCAAAAAGCAGCGCATGGTACAGCTCGCCGAGGCGGGCAACGCCAAGGCCAAGACCGTGCTCGAACTGCTGAAAAACCCCGAAGGCTTCCTCTCGGCGGTGCAAATCGGCATCACGCTCATCGGCATCGTGTCCGGCGTATATGGCGGTGCCACGCTCACCGACAATTTCCGTCCCGTGGTGGAGCAGGTGGAGGTGCTACGGCCCTATGCCCATACCGTCGACTACGTCTGCGTGGTGGCGCTCATCACCTACCTGTCCATCGTCATTGGGGAGCTGATACCCAAGACCTTGGCCATGAAGTTCGCCGAGCCGGTGGCTTTGGCCATGGCGGGGTTCATCCGGGTGTTCAGCCGCATCACCCGCCCCTTCGTTTGGTTGCTGACGGCGAGCACGGCGGTGGTTTTCAAAATCTTTGGCATCAAGCCCGCCGCTGAGGAAAAAATCACGGCGGATGAATTGCGGTACGTCATAAAGACCGCCGGGAGGCAAGGATTGCTGGACAAGGACGAAAGCGAGATACATGACAACGTGCTGTCTTTCGGTGATTTACGGGCCAAAACATTGATGACCCATCGCCTTGAAGTGGAATGGGTGGATGTGACAGAACCCATTGAAGAAATAGAAAAGTTGCTGCGAGGCAGCCACCACTCCCAGTTTCCAGCGTGCGAGGGCACTTATGACAAAGTGCTCGGATACCTCCACGCCAAGGACTTTTTTGCCCAAAAGGATGAGCCGGGCTTTCAATTGCAGGGCATTTTGAGGGAGCCGGTTTTTGTGCCGGAAGCACAATACGCCATTGACGTGCTGCAACATTTCAAAAAAAGGCGCTCCTATTTCGGCATCGTGACGGACGAGTTCGGCGCTTTCGAGGGCATCATCACCCTGCACGATATTTCGGAGGCACTTGTCGGCGACCTACCGGAGGAGGACGATGAACCCTCCGGCATTGTTCGACGAGACGACGGCTCGGTGCTGGTAAGCGGGAGCGTGATTGCTGCAGACCTAAACCATTTCCTAAAAGAGGATTTTATTCCCGAAAACAACCCATTTTATAGCACTGTCGCAGGTTTCATCCTGCACAAATTGGAGTACCTCCCCAAAGTGGGTGAGGCATTTGAGCACGAGGGGCACCAGTTTGAAATCGTGGACAGGGACGGAGCGAAGATTGACAAGGTGATTTTGAAGAAATTGTCCGAAGTGGAATAAAGTGCTGTCCATCCTTAAGAGCTTGTTTGGGATATAAATGGCCGTTAAGCAGGGGCAGATTTCCGAATTCTCGAAGATTTCGGAAATCTGCACTGAACGAATGTGCAAAATCCAACGGCTTAAAGTATTTCCCTAAAAATAAACCCGATACATCAAGTTCGGAAAGAACCCGAACTGCGTCATATAGCCCACCTTCCCCGGTTCGTTTTCATCGTAAAACTCCATGATTCGGCCCTTGTTGTTCGTCAGGTTGTCGAGGTTGAGGAAAAGCTCGTGGGTTGCACGGGGCTTGTTCCACTTGTAACTGGCAGACACTTGAATTTGGTAGGCATCCTCCAAGCTGTTTTCAAACGCCTTTGAATAGTCCCAAACCTTCCCCATGGCTGGGTCAACGGCGAGGTTGCCCTGGGCGTCACGCAGCAAGGGGATGATTTTTCGGCCTCCGGCCAAATATGCCTTGAAGTTAAGACCAAGCGTTTGGTTGTTTTTGCGGCCAAGGCCAGGGAACTCCTTGCCGCCGAGTAGGTT
>JBGSWN010000236.1:0-50934 GCA_041752395.1 Saprospiraceae bacterium
GTCAAATTCTTCCTTCGGCAATGGGCTTTCTGGTTGCTGTTCTTCTTTCATCAATTGCGCTTAACTCAAAACTCCTAACATCAGATGCAAGTCAGTTATTTTAACGCACACCAAATGCCTGACCATTTCCTTGCTTTTTAAAAATTAGCAGGTTTTGGCGAACAAAAATACAAACATAATAAAGGTGATGATGGCTAACGGCTTTGGTGGATGAATGTTTTGTTGGATTTGATTGCACAGGCTGTTGGTTGAATTGTGAGTTAGCTCTGACTGCCTTTTTTACTACACCGTCCTTTGCCGAATCTTCACCACCACCATATTCACCAGCAGCAGCCCCGTCACGAAGATGGCAAACCTCGCAATCATATCCCCCCAGCGCACATAGAAGGTGATGGCTTGGTTGAATTTGATGTTTTGCCGAATAGCAGCTTCTTCGCCGTATTTGGTGGGCTGCTGCACATCGCCCCGTTGGTTGATGAAGCAGGAGATGCCCGTATTGGCCGAGCGGGCGATGCTCCGGCGGGTCTCGACGGCCCGCAGTCTGGCGAAGGCAAGGTGCTGTTTGTGGCCGCCGGAATTGTCCCACCAACCATCATTGGTCATGATGAAAGTGGCCTCGGCTCCTGTCCGCACGTAGCCACCGTTGTAGTCCCCGAAGATGCTTTCGTAACAGATGGACGGGGCGACTCGACCGCTTTCGCTTGGGAAGGCTTCCCTTTTGGCTTGGTTGCCAAGTCCCTCCACCGAGCCGCCGAGCTTGTCGGCGATGGGGGAGAGGAAGAAGAGGTATTTGTTGTACGGCAGAATCTCGGCGCCCGGCACCAGCTTGGATTTGATGTAAAACGGAATCGAGTCCGCCCCCGACTGGAGCTGGATGGCGGCGTTGTAGGCTTCCCAAAAAAAGACCTCGCTGCCCCGTTCTTCCCGTCGGGTATGGCTGGTATGCGGCTCGCCCTCCTTGAAGATTTTGTAAGCATCCACCCCCACGACCAGCTTCACTTTGGGGTGTTTGTCAAGGAACAAGTTGATGTTGCGCACGACGGGGTTCGTTGCTATATCATCCGTTTGCCCAGCATTGAAGCTGGTCTCTGGCCAGACGAGGTACTCGGTATTCTCAGTTATGGCTTCATCTGAGACCCTCAGGAAGGTCTTCATCTGCTCCTGTTTTGGTATGCGGAACTTCTCGTAATGCGGCTCGAAGTTTGGTTGCACGACTGCTACTTCCACGTCTCGCCCTTGGTCGGTTTGGTTGAAATACCAGACGAGGGAGCCAATCATCGGCAGTAGTACGAGGAGCTTGATTTTGAGGAGCGGCCCACGTTGTTGCGTCCAAGCGATTTTGGGGGAGATACGGAAGCCGCATTTCTCCAAAAGCTGGAAGGCCAGCACATTGGCGGCCAGCACCCAGAGCGAACCGCCGAAAATGCCCGTGTACTCGTACCATTGTACGATTTGCGGGAACTCCGCAAAGGCGTTGCCGAGGTTGAGCCACGACCACGAGATTTCCCAGTTCAGGTGCAGGTACTCGAACGAAAGCCAGAAGGCGATGAGCGAGAGGTAGCCGGTCTTGGGCAGGTATTGTTTGGTTTTGTGAAACAACCAAAACGGCACATACATGAACCAAGCGTTCAGCCAAATGGCCACGATGCCAGCGATAAAGGCCGTGTTACCGACCCACCAGGTCACGAGGATATTCCAACCAACGAAGGTGAAGTAGGTATAGGGGAGGATAGAGGGTTTCCGGTTTCCGGTTTCTGGTTTCTGGTTTTCGTCGGCCCGTTCTTTTGAGACTTCGTACTCGACGATGAGGAGGGGGACCCATGCGATGAAAAGCAGGATGGTCGTAGGGAAAGGCGGAAAGCTGAGGGCAAGTAGTACGGCACTCAAGGTGCTCAGCCCAAGCCAGCGCAGGCCCATGGGGTGGCGGGTGTATTTTTTCCAAAATAGCAGCACAATGCTCGCCCAAGCCAGCACGAAAAAGAAGAGCGGGCGGTGGCCCCAGAGGGTTTCCGCTTGCCACAGGCTGAACATATTGTAGCCGATGGCGATGGTGGCCAAGGTGGTGGCGGCCAGCAGGGAGTATCGAACAGTATTCTTCATGTTTCAGGCTTGGTCACTGACCTAGCGTCAATGATGTAAGTAAAGGTAAACCCCAAACGCCAAGTTCAAAGCAACCATAAAGAGGCAAAGGTTGAAATTGCCTTTCTTTTGGATGAATGAAACGATGCCATAAACCAAGAGCGTGATGCCGCCGAGCATGGGCGGGAAGGCTTGGTTGGCGATGGCCCCGATTTCGAGGTTGGCAAGGTCGGGCCTAGAAACGGCAATTAACCAAGCGACGGCAATAGCTGCCAGTAGCACTAGGACTTGAATCTTCCAGTTGTTTTTCATCTTTGTTTGTTTTGATAGTTGCTTCAATACCTGCTCGATACGCTTTTCAAAAGTGCTTCGAACTTACTTCACCGTCAGCCCCGGCCCAAACGCCTCATCCGCTTGCACGAAGCTCAACCTTCCTTCCGCATTTTCTGCCATCAAAATCATGCCCTGAGACTCCACGCCCCGAATCTTCCTTGGTGCAAGGTTAGCCAATAGCAGCACCTTCTGTCCGACCACTTCTTCTGGGGTAAAATGCTCCGCAATGCCCGATGCCACCGTCCGCTGTTCGAACCCAAGGTCAACATAGAGCTTGAGCAGCTTGTCTGCTTTCGGGATGGGCTCAGCTGCGGTGATGGTCGCCGTGCGGATGTCAAGTTTGGCAAAGTCGTCGTACGTGATTTCGGATTTCAGATTTCGGATTTCGGATTGTGGGGCATCGCCAGTTGGCTGAACAACTGCTTGACTCGACTGCCCACTGCCATCCCGAGAAATCGGGACAAGACCTGTCGAACTGCCAACTTCGCTTGCTTCGGCCTTTAGCACAGCCTCCAACTTCGCCTTCTGCCGCTCGATGATTTCGAGGCGGCTCTTGTCGTTTCGGTCATTGATTTTGGCGAAGAGGATTTCTGGTTGGCCGACTTGATGGCCAGCAACCAGTAAGTTGTCACCATTCCTTAGCTTCTCGATGAGGTCGCCCAAGTCGCCATTTTGCACAGGCGGGAGGTTGAGCAAGCGCCTGATTTTCACGGAAGTGAAAGGGATGAATGGCTCGCAAAGTACGGCCAGTAGGTTCACCAATTGCAAGCTCGTCGAGATGCACTCGACAATGACGAGTGAATCCGGGTCAGTCTTGCGAATGGTCCAAGGGGCGGTGTCTTGGAGGTACTGGTTTCCCCAAGAGGCGATTTCAACGAGGGTGCTGGCGGCAGCTTTGAGGTTGTAAGCTTCAATGTCATTTGTCATCGAAGCCACCAAATGTACAATCTCGCTTGGAATAGCTGGATATGGTTCCCCTTTAGGGGTCAGGGGTAAAACACCCCCGAAGTAACTATTCGTTAGGGTAACGACCCGATTGATGAAATTTCCCAGCTTATCCGCCAAGTCCTTGTCGTAAAAATCCACGAACTCATCCCATTTGAAGTCGGCGTCCTTGTTCTCTGGCAGGTTGCGGATGAGCGCCCAGCGGAGAGCGTCCTCCTTGTTCGGGAATTTGGCGAACTCCTCCAAGTACTCATGCTGCTCAATGCCCCAACCTTTGCTCTTGCTGAACTTTCGGCCTTCAAAATTGAGAAACTGGTTAGCGGGAACGTTCACGGGCAGTGCGAAGTCGCCATGCGCCTTGAGCATCGCTGGGAACACGATGCAGTGAAAAACGATATTGTCCTTTCCGATAAAATGAACAAGTTGGAGCTTGTCAGGGTCGCCTTTCCAGTAATCTTCCCAGTTCTTGCCGTTGTTGGCAGCCCATTGCTTCGTGCTGGAGATGTAGCCAATCGGCGCATCAAACCAAACGTAGAGCACCTTGCCCTCAGCGCCCGGCATCGGAACGGGGATTCCCCAATCGAGGTCACGGGTGATGGAGCGGGGTTGAAGGCCATCGCCATCATCCAACCAAGAAAGGCATTGGCCGACGACGTGGTTTTTCCATGCTTTAGGGTCATGGTGCTGCTGGCCGTCGAGGATGCCCGTTTTTATCCACTCTCGCAGCCAGTCGCCGTGCTTATCGAGGCGAAAGTACCAGTGGCTGGTCTCTTTCAGAATGGGTGTTGCGCCGCTGAGCATGGACTTCGGGTGCTTCAGTTCTGTTGGGGAAAGGGTCGTGCCGCAGCGCTCGCATTGGTCACCGTAAGCTTCGGGGTTTCCGCAGTTGGGGCATTCGCCCATGATGTAGCGGTCAGCGAGGAATTGCTGGTATTCTTCGTCAAAGTATTGCTCCGAAACCTTCTCCTCCAATTCGCCGCCCTTTTCAATCAGTTTTGTGAAAAAAGCCTGTGCTGTCTCGTGGTGCAGCGCTGCGCTCGTCCGGTCGTAGTGATCAAAGCTGATGCCGAGTTCCACGAAGGTTTGCTTGTTGAGCGCATGGTATTTATCAATGATTTCCTGCGGAGAAATGCCGTCCTTTTTCGCCCGAATGGTTATGGCAGCACCGTGTTCGTCGGAGCCGCAGATGAAAATCACATTGGCACCGAGGCCACGGAGGTAGCGAACGTAGATGTCGGCAGGGAGGTAAGCTCCTGCGAGGTGGCCGAGGTGAAGCGCCCCATTGGCATAGGGTAGGGCGGAGGTAACGCAGTATTTCTTGGTTAAGTCCATTTCGAAAAAGTAAATGATTAGGCGGAATGAATGGGCGGGGCGAGGCCCCTGCATTAAGGCTGCGAAGATAGCGGCTTCCTTCATAAAAGGAAAAAATAGGTCGCACACTTCCTTTACACGGAAACTGGGTAAGAGGACGGACTTGGGAATTTTGTCTAAACAACAGACTTGTTTTCAAACCATGTGAGGGCGGCTGTCGAGTTCCCAAGTCATTCGTTATCAAGTTCTTGGGGAATGGTGAATGGAAAAACTGCTATTCCCACGACGGTTGGAAGGTGGTGAAGGATGTGGCTGGTCATTGGTCAAAAGGGCGTCCTTTTCGTGGTTGATGAATAGGAGGTGAAGTGATTTTGAAGCAGTATTTTTAAAGGAAAAAGAAAGCCCCGGAGCATTGTCGCTCCAAGGCTTTCTCATTTTAGCAGCTTATTGCTTGATGATTCGCTTGACGATTTCGCCAGCTTCGACTTTGATTTTTACGAAGTAAACCCCAGCGGCGAGGTCGGGATTGAGTTTGATTTGATGACTGCCAGCTAAGGTGAATTGCTTTTTGTCAAACATTTTCCTCCCCCAAACATCACTGATTTCAATCTCGATGGCTTGAGCTTCGGTCAAGTCGAAGTTTACGAAGAACTCATCAGCGAATGGGTTTGGGGCAATTCGGACGCCCATCTGGTTTTCTAAAGCTTCGTTCGTTCTGCTTAGGCACAGCGTTTTAAAATAGGTGGAGCCTGAGTAATCGCTGTTTATGCCAGTGCAATTTGTGCGAACCTGCGCTTCATATTCTTTGCAGACTTCAAGAGCAGTCATTTCAAAAGTGTTCGTGTTAGCAGTCATAGTCGTCCAAGGTAGGGTGCCTGTTTTGCGGTAACGCAAACTAAAATCTGTTGCTACATCATCGCTGTTCCAAGTCAGCACTGCCGAGGTCATGGTTGTGTCGCTGACTAACAAATTAGTAGGAATCTGGCAATCAGGTGCTGTGCCTTCAAC
This sequence comes from Saprospiraceae bacterium, assembly GCA_041752395.1. Taxonomy (GTDB): domain Bacteria; phylum Bacteroidota; class Bacteroidia; order Chitinophagales; family Saprospiraceae; genus UBA6168. The sequence goes on from JBGSWN010000236.1 coordinate 5,677, forward strand.
GATTGTCACACAGTAATCTTCTACTTCGCCTGCGGCAAAACCGTTGCACGGATTGGTAACTTGGGTGTTCCAGCGCATCATTACCCGCAATCTGGTTGAACCTAGTATTGCGTTGCCTGGAATTACAATGTTTCCAGTGACGGTAACGGTGGTTATGTTTCCTGCATCAAAGACCTTTTCGCCAGTATCCAAGAAATCGCCATCTTGGTTCAAATCCAAATAGACTACAAACCATTCTGGATAAACACCTACTGGATAACCGGGAGTCAGGCTGATTGAGTTGGAGGAATAGGTCAATAAATCAGTTGTGGCAGCTGGGAAAAAGCCATAGCCTCCGTTGTCGCCGCTAGTATTGTCAATGTTTCCGATGGTAACGTTTTCAATCCATTCAAGCTCGGTGTTATTGGCCCCAAACGAGAAAGGGCAGTAATTCAAGTCAAGGCAAGCGCCGCAACCAGTTGTGGTAAAGCTAATAGGTTCGGTGAAAACGGTAGCCCCTGTGTCGCATACGGTCTGGATTTGAACATTGTACGTTCCGCAAATGTCAAGTCCAGCCAAGTCAAAAGAATTGCTGTTGATATTGGTGAAAAGCTGGCTGCCCATTGGGCCATTCAAGGAAATATTGTAGCTGTTTGCTGCAAAAACTGGCTCCCAGCTAGCCAAGGCGGAGTTAGTGGTGATGTTGCTCACCGTGAAATTTGTCGGAGGCAAACAGCAGCCTTCGGTCGCAAAATAGTAGGAGTTGGAAAAGCCGCTGGAATCGGCGTTGCAGATTTCCTCCAACTGGAATTCGTAATTGGAACACCCACTTAAGTTCCCCAATGAAAACGGACTTGAAACGCTCAGAACGGTAATCCAAGCTGGGCTTCCTACCAATCGGTAGCGCAGGTCGCTTTGCAAAGTAGAATCTGAGGATGTCCAAGCAATATTGGCCGATATATCAATGAGGTCAGAAATGCTCACGTTGTAAGCTTTGGGGCATGGGCCACAGCTTTGTGTGAGCAAAACATTCAAGCTGTTAAAAGCATTGACCCTGCCTCCATATTTTGTTTCGTTCACCAAATTTGGCACAATGTCCACCCCACTGTAAAGGGCATCACGGATGAGCAATGCTGTGGCTGCAGGGTCTGTGATGGCTTGCTCACCAATATTTGAGCAGGGTGCCGAGTAGAGTAGGGCGATAATGCCCGCAGTGAGCGGTGATGCGAAGGAGGTGCCGCTGGTGGTTGATGGACCACCGTTTGTGCTGAGTGTGACGATGCCTCCTCCTGGAGCTGCAACGTCAATATGTGTGGTTCCGTAACCCGAAAAAGTTCGCACGTCTTGGTTGTTCGTGGCGGTGACAGCGACCATGTATTCGCTGGGGCAGGCGGTTGGCAAGTCAAGTACTTGGTCAATGTTGACGTTGTTATTGGCAGTAGCTCCACAACTTAGAATGCCTTCAACGCCTAGTGAATCGTAAAATGCACACCAAAGCGGGGAATCGGCTGGATCGCCTCCATCAATTCCCCAAGATGCGTTTGTCGCTACCACAAAAGCGCCTTCTGCTCCACCACTTTGGTTGAATATTCGACGTTGCACCAAAGGGTAGGTGTAGGCTTTTACGACGTTGGCTTCGTTTAATTGACCAACGAGTACGTGCATGATTTTCACCTCCCAATTGATTCCTGAAACAAATTGACCGTTGTTACCTTTTGCGCCGATCATCCCAGAAACTTGCGTTCCGTGGGATGAAGATGGGATCACATCATTGTCATTTAAGGAATTCCAGCCATTGTAATCATCTAGGTATCCATTGTTATCGTCATCAATACCATTGCCTGCAATTTCCGCTTCGTTGAACCAAAGATTCCCCTGCAAATCTGGGTGGGCTCGATTGGCGCCTTCCAATACACAAACCACGATTTCCTTTCCATTGGCAGTCGTGCCACCTGTGGTGATGTCCCATGCAAGGTCGGCGTCCACATCGGCATCAGGAGTGCCGCCGCCGGCACCGGTATTTACCCATTGCCATTGAGTGCCAAAGTTGGGGTCGTCGGGTGTCGTTTCACGAAGGGAAATAAAGTGATTAAACTGGACAGCTTGAATGTTGTCCTCGTTCCTTGCCCGTGCTAGCAGCGATTCCTCGTTCACTGACGTTGGGTCAAAATGCAATAACCAAATGCGCAAGGGCTTTGAAAGCTCTTCAACAATTGTAATTTCTGCTCCGATACTTAACTGCTTTGACAAGTTAGCGACAGTTTCACGGATATTTTGGCCTGATTTGAGCTGAATTAGTAAATCGCCGGGAACATGAGGTGCTTTTTGAGCGTAAGTAGTGGCGAAAGTTATCAGCAAGAGCCAAGAAGCTAAAAGGTATTTCATAAACAGGACTTGAAATTTTTAATTTACTCGAAGGGTCAAAACTAAGTATTGAAAGGATTTTCGCTTAGTTAAGTTTGATTCAAATTAAGATTCGTGTTTTTGCAGACAATTATAAAAGTAGCGTGGTAAAGAAAGAATTTGACTAAAATTAGCATTCTACCTAATTTTATTTCGTCAGTTTTGAGCTTTTAACTTTTTTTACGCAAAAATTCTGTAATAATAAAAGACTTGACATACATTTGCGAAGCAAGAGCATCTAATACACCTTAACATTTTAGCTCTCCTAGATAATTCAAGAAAGGCTTGCGACACCTTTAGTAAGATAATCATGCAAACGAATTGACCTTGCTTCACTCCAAAGAGTTTCAAATTTTTTCCTTTCGGTAATGCCTGTTAAATTTTTCACTGTTCAAAGCAAATATTCCCTAACTGTCCAGTAAACAGCTTAGGAATCGTTATTCAAAAAAAGTTAAGATGAAACATTTTTTTACTACGCTATTCACCCTGATTCTGCTAATCCAGAGTTCCAGCTTGTTTGGACAGTGCAGCACTACATCTTGTAGTACGCCACTTGTAGCCTACGATGCAACACAAGCATGTATCTTGCCGAGCGAGAATTCTTTGAATTGTTACTTTGGCCAAACAACCGCTAGTACTCCGGTTTCCTTTCCACCATTTTGGTGTACATCCGTTGAGAACAACCAATGGTTTGCATTCACAGCAACTCAAACTAACGTTTGCATGGATATTGAGGCTTTGAACTGCCAGTCGGGTGGTGCGATTCAAGCTGCCTTGCTGGAAACGGTAGATTGTGTGAATTTCAATTTCGTGTCCGACTGCTTAGGGAATATTCCATCGGGGACTACAACTCAATTGTGCAGCAATGTTCCTCTGACAGTTGGGAATGTCTATTATTTGATGATAGATGGTTCGGCGGGTGCAAACTGTAATTACGCTATCAACGGGTCTTCAGCAATTACTTCTGGACCTACAACTGTTTGCATTCCAGGCGGACCTTTTACCTATACCACCACGAGTCCTGCTGCTTGGTCAATCATACCCGGCTCCACAGGTGGTACTTTTTTAGGATCTCCTACTGGTACACAAGTAAACGTGAATTTTAACGGACCCGGAACCTTGCAAGTTTGTGCTCAAAACCTGAGCTGTCCAAACGTACCGCTTTTTTGTTTACAAGTAGGTGTTGGTCAATATGTGTCAGCTACGCATACGCATTATCTCTGTTCGGGAGGCTCTGTGGTGTGTGGGGGACAAACCTATACTGCGCCTGGAACTTATCAAAATAGTGTTCCAGCTCCTTCCGGTTGTGATAGTTTGATAACCTGTATTATTATCCCAATAGCCCCAATCAGTTCGCCTACGCAAATTAGTGAGCTTTGTGGTCCTACTAGTTTTCCACTTTGTGGTCAATTTTACAGTTCAACTGGATTTTATTCTGCCACTTGCACGAGTTGGCAAGGATGCGATAGCATGGCGTCTGTAAATTTGACCATCCTAGAGCCAACGGCTAATATCACCCCGCCCGACCCCGTGCTTGGTTGCGGGCCTGCTTCAATTTTATTTCTAGATGGTAGCGGTTCAAATCTGGCGTTCCCTCCGGCAACGTGGACGATGCTTTGGACTGGCCCAGGTATTGTCGGGCCAAACAATCAAATTTTATGTCAAGTGGATGAGCCCGGACAGTATTGTTTAAGAGTTACCCACACATTGCCCTCGGGCTTTTCATGTAATGACCAAACCTGTATTACTGTCACTGAGCAGGTAATTGTGCCTAGCTCTCCAATGATTACTGGCCCGCAGACCGTGTGCAGTAATGCTACAGCTACCTACACTGCTCAATTACAAGGTAACGTTTTGCCTACGAGTTTGACTTGGATTACCCCTAATGGGGAACCATTTACTACCGGGCCAAACAACACTGTTGTGGTAACTTGGAACAGTCCGATGGGAGGGTCACTGTGCGTTACCGCCAACAATGAATGTGGGTCATCACCACCAGCTTGCATAAATGTTACTGTTAATGCTGGCCCTACCCAGCCAATCGTTACTGGGCCAACCACTGCCTGTGCAACCAGTATACCCCAAACTTATACAATAACCAACCCTGTTTCTGGAGTAACTTACAATTGGACTGTCCCACCGGGAGCAACCTACACAGGTTCGGGTTCCAGTATCAACGTCAACTTTAGCGGTGTAGCTACTGGCAACGTAACGGTTTGCGCCACAGGCACCAATAACTGTGGGATGAGTACCCCAGGATGTGCAAACGTTACAATTACTGGCCCACCGGCAACTCCTATACTCACAGGGCCTGCACAGGTTTGTGCGAACGGTGGGGCTGCAACTTTTACGGTTACAAACCCAGACGCCAACGTTACCTACACTTGGACGGCGCCTTCTGGTGCTGTAATCACCGGCAGCGGCCCAAGTGTTACTATTAATTTTGCTGCATCAAATTCTGGCCCAGTTTGCGTCACCGCAACGAACGGTTGCGGGATGCCATCAGTTTGCCAAAACGTTCAGGTTACTCCTGCACCACAGGCAATCATCAGTGGTAGTGGAGAGTTTTGTCAGGGCACTCCTGCGAGTATCAATTTGAGCATCAATGTCACAGGTGGTACTGCTCCATGGACGGTTGTTTACACTAATGGTGGAGCGCCAGTGACTGAGGCCGTGCCTGCGAGCCCACACACCATTACTGCCAACGCCGCTGGTACCTATACACTTGTTTCTGTAACTGGAGCTAATGGTTGTACAGGTTCGGTTAGCGGGTCTGGTGTGGTAACACAGAATCCGACACCAACTGCAGTATTGAGTGGTGGAGGAAATATTTGTGCAGGCAGCGGGCAAACAGTTCCGCTTTCGATTATTTTAACCGGTGAATCTCCATGGATTCTAGAAAGGTTCAAAGACGGCGTGCAACAGCCCTCACTTAATATCAACTCAAGTCCTTATACCCTCCCAATTGGACAAAATGGGGCAGGCACGATAACGCTTGGCTCCCTGACTGACAACAATGGATGTATTGGAATGGGAACTGGAACTTCTGTAGTACAAGTTTTCACTGCACCTGAAGTTGACAATATTGCAACCGCATGCAATGCCTTGAATACTGAGTATGTCGTTACCTTCAACATAATTGGAGGAGATCCATCCACTTACACAGTAATTCCAAGTGGTGCGACCCTTACTGGTAGTGGTGCATTTACGAGTAACCCAATCCCTACCGGCTCTGGTTATAATTTTATTGTTTTTGATGGTAACAATTGTGACACTATTACCGTGTCCGACCCAATTGTAGTTTGTAACTGCGATACCAAAGTCGGTATGATGAGCTTGACCAAAATCGAAAATTGTGGCCCAGGTACAGTAACTGCCAACTACGACAGTACTTTGGAAGTATTAGACCCTAATGATGCTAGGGTTTTCGTTTTGCACAGTGGTAATTCTGGAAGTATCGTTCCGCCAATCATTGCAACTTCCACTACACCAACCGTAACTTTTGATCCAGCTACAATGAGTTATGGTACTACTTATTACCTCTCAGCGGTAGTTGGTGATAATGATGGAAACGGTGGTGTGGACGAAGCAGGAGACCCATGTTCCCAAGTTGCACAAGGAACTCCGATTGTATTCTTTCAATTGCCAACGGCAACCATTTCAGGTGGAACGGATATTTGCGCAGGAAGCAGTACGGATTTGACAATTTCTGTTACAGGCGCTTCTCCTTGGGAGGTCACTATTAACAATACTTTGGTGCCGGTTTTCAGTTCGCCGTTTACCTACACTGTCACTCCAATAGCGACCACGACCTATGTGCTTTCTAATGTAGCAGATGACAACTGCACGAACACAGCTACTGGTAGTGAAACGGTAACGGTAAATGTTCCTCCGACTGTTTCAAATATTGTAAGACAATGCGACCTAACCGGTACATCGTTTACAGTTTGTTTTGATATAATTGGAGGCGATGCAGCTTGTTACACCGTGGATGGAAATCCTTCAGGTGTCAATTTTTGCAGTGGCCCAATACTCAGCGGTGTAGCTTACAGTTTTGTAGTAAGCGATTGTAATGGATGCACCCCAGTGGTTGTTGATGGGACTTTCGATTGTAACTGCTTATCAACTGCGGGTAATTTCCCATCTGGTTCCATGAATGTTTGTGGATCAGATATGGCGATGCCAGTTTATGACAACACAGGTGAATTTTTGGATGCTGACGATGCACGATGCTTCATCATGCACGCAGGAAACCCTCAAAATCCAATTGCAACCAACAGCCTTCCTGAATTTTCTTTCCAAGCAGGTATGAATTATGGTCAAACCTATTTCATTTGTCCTGTAGTTGGGAATGACGATGGAACTGGATGTGTTGACCTCTTGGATGGTTGCCTAAGTGTTGGAAATTGCGCACCCGTCGTTTTTCGTGAGATTCCATCAATAACACTTGGACCAGATGTTTCCATTTGCAACGGCGATGCTGCAACATTAACTTTATCAAATGCAACAGGTGTAGCACCTTGGACAGTGACTTACGAGGATGCTGCGGCCAATGTCTATTCTTTGAATGTGACAACCAGCCCCTTCAATTTTACGGTATCTCCAACTTCCGATGACACATTTACGCCTATTGATGTCTTCGACCAGTTTTGCCCTGGGACAGTAAATGGAGCTGCAAATGTGGCAGTGAACAACCCGCCGGTGGTTCAAAATATTGTGGAGACATGTTCGCCTGATGCAACAACTTATTCATTGACTTTTGAAATTTTGGGTGTTCCACCTTATACAGTTACACCAGCAACTGGAACTGTCAATGCTGGTATGTTTTTAAGCCCGCCATTGCCATCTGGCAGCATGTACAACTTTGATGTTGATGATTCCAATGGTTGTGGACCTATCAATGTTAGCGGAACTAAAAATTGCAGTTGCTTTACTGATGCAGGCATGATGACAACGCCTTTGGTAAAAGCTTGCGTAAATGCCATGGTCACTGTCCCTGTAACTGCTGGCCAATTCCTTGACCCAGATGATGTTTTAATCTACTATCTACACACTGGTTCTTCTGCATCATTGGGAACAGTGATTACGACAAATGCAACTCCAACATTTGCATTTAATCCAGCTACAATGACGGTAGGTACTACTTATTATGTCAGTGCTGTTGCTGGAAATAACAATGGCACTGGAGGTGTTGACCTAATGGATGGCTGCCTTGATGTTAATGCAGGTACACCTGTGGTTTTCAATGCGCTTCCAACGGTGAGTATCAGTGGTACAACGTCAATTTGCGAAGGCCAATCCACAAATATTACCTTCACTTTGACTGGAACTGGCCCATTCGTGGTTACCTATACTTTGAACACCGTTCAAGCCACACAGAATTTCCCTGCTGCTGGTACTCAAACTATTGCTACTCCACCTACTTTGACCACTGGAACTTATGAATTTGCTTTAGTTTCAGTTACAGACGCCAATTGTTCAAATACTGCCACGCAGAGTGCTACCGTAACTGTTAATCCGAACGTGAACGCAGGTGACCCTATCGGTGGTGATTTTGTATTCTGTCAGGGTGAATCCATGACTGTTAATTTGGCAGATAAATTAGAGAATTCTACTGCTGGCGGTACTTGGAAAGGGCCAAATAACGAAAATGTCCCTGGCGGTACTTTGAATGTGGCTGGGTTACCAGTAGGAACGAATAGTTATATTTATACGGTACCCGGTTTGGCGCCTTGCCCTCCCGATCAGGCCACGGTCAATATCGTAATCAATGCGCTTCCTACAGCCGACGCTGGCGAAGACAAAGAACTGAATTGTGATATTACTGATGCAACGCTAGGAGGCCCCGGCAATACTCCAGGTGTAACCTACCAGTGGGTAGGCAATGTGAACGATCCAACTAGTTCCAATCCAATAGTTACGAATGAAGGAGATTATGGACTGACAGTGACTACACCATTTGGTTGCACTGACTCAGATCAAGTCACCGTTACCAAAGATGATTCTCCCCCAGTGGCAGATATTTCTGTATCAGATGTTAGCTGTTTTGGAAACGATGACGGTTTTATCATCATTAATAGTATTACAAACGGTGTTGAACCTTACCTCTGTTCATTTGATGGTTCGCCATTTAGCGCTCAAAAAAACTTTACCAACTTGAGTCCAGGTGACCATACAATTGTCATCGTTGATGCTGCAGGATGTCAAACGACGCTCATATTCACAGTGAAAGAGCCAATCGAGGTGACCGTCGAAGTTCAAGGCAATTTCGAAGGCAACGACCCAGTGGTTAACCTTGGCGATCCAGTTACCTTGCAGATTATTACTACGCCAGCGTTCAGTGAACTGGATTCAGTAATTTGGTTGCCAGCTGACTTGGTTGATTGCGACACTTGTCAAAGCAATACCATTTATCCAACTCTGCAAACGACCTTCAAAGTAATTGTTGATGAAAACGGCTGCCGTGATGAAGATGTCATAACCGTGTTCGTGAAAAAGGACCATCCGATTTATGTGCCAAGCGGATTCAGTCCAAATGAAGATGGCATCAACGATAAGCTGTTGATTTTCGGAGGAAAAGAAGTACAGAACATCAAGTCGTTCCTTGTTTTTAGCCGATGGGGTGAGACTGTTTATGAGTTATACAATTTTCAGCCAAACGACCCAACATACGGTTGGAATGGAGAACATCGTGCGGAAAAATTGAACTCAGCAGTTTTCGTTTGGTTTGCCGAAGTTGAATTCATTGACGGAAAAGTTGAACTGTTTGAAGGTGAAGTCAATTTAATGCGATAAAAATCTTTCAACCAGAAATAGAAAGAATGGAAGAGGCGTTGACATCAACGCCTCTTCTTGTTTAAAATAATGTTGCCATGAAAAAAATATTTGCCATTGCCGCTTTTGTATTCGCTGCTTCGCAATGTTTTTCTCAACTAGGTATTGTCGGTGGGTACAAAACCTTCAATCCGGATGGGTGGAACAAACTGGAAAATGATTTGCAGGTTGTTAAACCTTACCCATTTTCAGGTTGGCAAGCTGGCATTGAATATTGGTTTCGCTTGAAAAAGCGAAGGATTGAATTTGCACCAGAGCTTAGTTTTTCCCATTTTCAAAACGAATTTGAAAGCGCAAGGCTGGACCATTCAATGATTGGTTTTCATTTCAATACGGATGTTTATGTTTTCGATTTGGCCAGTGATTGCAATTGCCCAACCTTTTCAAAGGATGGTAATTTCTTCAGCAAAGGTTTTTTCTTAGAAGTTTCGCCAGGTGTGATTTTCGCCAGAAACAAACTTGAAGAATTGAATAATATTGACAGAAAAATTAATCTAAGTGAGGACAAGCTAGCCTTTGGCGGCAGTGTTGGAGCAGGCTTAGATTTCGGTTTTTCGGACCTATTTACCATTACACCTTTGGTTCGCCTGCATTATTACCCGAACTTCGATTGGGAAGATGGTTTTAAGGATAATGGTTTGCAGTCTGATTTAAAGCAGCTTTTTTTAGGGATTCGATTTCGGCTGCATTTCAAGGAATTTGCCAAAGCCCGGTTTCGTTAGAGTTTGTTTGGGATTTGGTCACTTGGCTCAAAACGGCTCTTTTCCGCCACTTTTCCACCTTTTTTCAGTCACCCCGACCTTGGTCGGGGCCACTATTCTCCTTCAAAAAGCTGAAAAATTGACGAAAGATTTCTCGTTTTTAGCTCAAGCACCAAATCCCAAACAAGCTCTTAGCAGTTTTATTCACTTTTGATAAAATCTTTACGAAATTTGCCATGTGAGATTTTAGGTTTCACATGATATTCATTGATTCATAACTCCACCCATTCACAAACATGACCGAGCAAACAATCGTAAACCTTTCCGACGTCAATATTTTTCAGCAAGAAAATCAAGTGCTGAAAGGCGTCAACTTAAACATCTCCAAGGGAGAGTTTGTGTACCTGATAGGAAAGACCGGCAGTGGTAAATCAAGTCTTTTGAAAACACTGTACGCTGCCTTGCCACTTAAATCAGGGAAAGGCACTGTTTCAGGTTTTGACTTAAAAAGATTAAACCGCAGGACAATCCCCTTGCTTCGGCGAAAACTGGGCATTGTTTTTCAGGATTTCAATTTGCTTGATGACCGGAATATTGAGGAAAACTTGTATTTTGCACTACGGGCAATGGGCTGGAGCGATAAGTTTAAAATGACCAGCCGTATCAATGAATTGCTTGAAAGGGTAGATTTGAGAGGCAAAAACAGTAAAATGCCTCATGCCATTTCTGGCGGTGAGCAACAACGGGTGGTACTTGCCCGTGCATTGCTGAATCATCCCGAACTCATCATTGCCGATGAGCCTACCGGAAATCTTGACCCCGAAACCTCTGATGAAGTGCTTTTGTTGCTCCGCAAATTGGCACAAGAAAACAATACTGCTGTCCTCTTTGCAACCCATGACTACCGAATTCTTGAGAACTTCCCTGCAAGGATCGTCCGTTGCCACAACGGGAAAGTATTTGATGAAGAAGATGTGATTGTTTAGCCATTCAGTTTCTCCATTTTATCCCAAAAAAAAGTGGTTATGTAGAATATGCGGAACGCAAACCGCAAGGTGGCCTATTTTTGTACACATCATTAAATCTATAAAATCATGTCGAAACGACCAATTAGAGTAACCGGATTTACACGATTCTTTATCGTAATGTTAATAGTTGCCCCCTTGGCATATATTGGCGCATCCTATTACAATGGAGAGGATGGTGTTTCTAAAATCAAGGGCGTTTTGGGCTTGGACGATTCCAGTACCTCGACCAAAACAGAAAAGGCTGCCTCAGATTCAGAAACCATTTTGGTCAATGAATCACCTTCCAACAAATCGCTTGTGCAAGAAAATGAAAAATTGAAGGAAGAACTGGAATTCAAGAAAAAACGCAATGAGGAACTTTATAGGGAGAATGAAGAATTGAAACGCAAACTGGAAAGTGCTGAAAAAGCGCTAGAAGAATCCAAGAAAAAATAGGTATTTACTAGTACTTTGGACAAACAGTTTAAAAGATAAATCAAAACAAAACTGCCATGTTTCATTTCATTTTCACTGCTTTTATTAACGGTGTCGCTATTTGGGTAGGCGCTAGATTTCTGGATGGCGTTAAAGTTACCGATTTCCCAAGAGCCATCATTGTAGGCTTGGTGGTTGCCTTTCTTAATGCCACAATTGGAAGTTTGCTGGATATTATTCCAACCCCAACCAGGTATTTTTCGATGGGGTTATTCAGCTTGGTTGTAGGTGCCCTCCTGTTGATGTTGGCGGACTATTTTTTGAAAGGAATTACCATCAAGAATTTCTGGTATGCACTTGGCCTAGCAGCTATTGTTAGCTTCGTAAATGCTGTTGTGCACTGGATTTTCTCCTAATGTTATCCCCAAAAATAAAAATGCCGCTTAGAATGAAAATTCCAACCGGCATTTTTATTTGATTCCAAATCGCTTAAAGCTTTGGGCATTTTACATTGGCCTTTCTTTCAGCAGGCTGGTAATAAATCACGGACAATTCAAAAGCTCCCCGATGGTTTGTTGGAGCAGAAAGTTTATTAGCAGCAATATCGTAGCTGATACCAAAATTCAATCGCTCCAACTCAAGGATTGCGGTGAATGTAGCAGCCGGGGTAGCAAATCCACCATCAACATCCTTTACTAAATGCCCCCAAAGTCCAGCACGGATGGCGACTTCATTCCAGTCCCGATTGGTGTAACGGATGTTCGCCCCGTACAACGTTAGCAAGTTTTCTCCTTGCCCAATAATTGCCACCGCAGGAAGTAAGCTCAATTCATGGCTAAAAGGAATTTCACCACCTGCATGGGCAACCCATTTCATGTCCAGTGATTCTTGGCCATCCGCATCAATGAACGAAATTTTAGGGGCATTAACATGGTTCAAAGAGCCCCCGAAATACAGGCTTTGGTTATCGTCAAACACAGCATACCAGAGTACCCCGGCATTGATGTTCATATACACACCGGATGTTTCATTAATAATTTCTCCATTGGGGCTTGAATATTCGATTTGCTCGGTTCCGTTATTGAACTGAGAACTAAACCAAAGTCCACTGTAATCCAAGCTGTGCTGGCCAAATCCAACAGATGCTGCACCAATCAGGTATTGCTCATATTGCTTGTAGCGACTTCCATCTAATTCTTTCATGTAGGATAGGCTCAGGTCACCTGTTTGCCGAAGGTAATTTGAACTACCCGCTTGGTCTCTAAGTGCAGTAACACCATAAGCCAAATAATCCCCCCTTCCAATGCGGTTTTTGGCATCAAAGCTTGCACTTATACTCCTGAATGGTTTGGAGTCGAGGATGCTGCTCCACTGTTCACGGTAGTTGGCCACGGCTCTCCATTTTCCAGGGAAAACACCCGTCATTGCTGGGTTGAGTTGGAGTGGCGAGGCATAGAACTGCACGAATTGTGGGTCTTGCGCAAATACTTGGGCACAAATACCAAGCACAAGAAGTAAGGTTGTAAATTTTAACTTCACAATTTTCTATTTTGCCAGTTTGAGGGAAATGACCAAAGTTTAAAATTGCCCATTTCCCCCAATCCGAAATTATCTAATTAGTGTGGTTTCTCCTTTAAAGCTTTCAATTGCACCGTCCTCGTATTCCGCTTCGAGGTACCAAACATAGACGCCCGGAGGCATATCTTTCGACTTGAAAGTTCCATCCCACCCCTTGGTAATATCATTAATTGGAATATCAATATCCTGCCAGAGCAGCTCGCCCCATCGGTCAAATACTTGGAAGATTTTGACCATAGTGCCTTCTTTGCCGTGAATGCTCAGCAGGTCATTCAGACCACTATTGTTGGGTGTAAAACCTGTGGGCACTAACACCCTTCGAGTTTTGGTGACGAAAACTTTTAAATGGTCTTCCGCTTCGCATCCTAAAGAATCAACCGCCAAAACGAAGTAATCATTTGCATAATCAGGCGTTGACCACAAGGAGCCGGAAGTCAAGGTGGCATCGCAATCTGTTATATTGTCTTGGGCTAAAGTGCCACAATACCCGGCATCCCAAGAATAAGTCACATTTCCCTGCGCATTGGCCACATCCAGCAACAATGGGAAAGTGCTGCCATATTCCACCATAAACTCGTCGATACTTTGCCCCCAGACAAGAATGTCCACGCTCATTGCTGGCGGTTCATTCACTGTTGCATCCAAATTGAAAATGCATCCCTCCGCATCTTTGAGATAGACAGTGTAATCATTTGCGGCAAGCGCAATCAAAGTGCTGCTACCGTAAAATTTTTCCCCATCCAAACTGTAGGTAAAAGGTGGCGTGCCACCAATTGGAGTGATAGATATGGAGCCATTTTTGTCACCAAAACAGTCCACATCCTTGACCGTTAAATTAGCATCCACAAGCTGAGGAGCGGAAATGAAAACGGAATCTATGGCGGTACACCCGTTAGCATCAGTGATAGTGAGATAATAATTGTCAGCAGCTAAATCGTTGATTTTCGCTGTAGTTGCGTTATTTGACCATAAATAAGTAAAGCCCGGTACACCACCCGAAACATCTACTTCAGCTTCACCTTTTTCGTCGCCAAAGCACTCATTATTGACAACGATAAAATCAGCAGAAATTGGCATAGGCTGCAATACTGCAATGGCCCCCGAACTTGTACAACCTCCTGCATCTGTTACAACTACCGAGTAATTACCTACACTCAGATTGGCAGCAGTTGCTGTGGTTTGATTATTTGCCGAAGGCGACCACTGGTAACTGAAAGGGCCAGTCCCACCAGCTATATTTGAAACGGTTGCAGCACCGTCATCAGTTCCTGTACATTTGGTGGCAGTTTGAGCCATTGTCAAAACAATTGGGCCTGGGCCATTCAACAGCCTTGACATCGTGCCCGTGCAACCTTGGCCATCCGTCACGGTGACTGTGTAGGTTATATTGCCAAGCAGGCCAGTGATAAGGTCGGTATTTCCCGCATTGCTCCATGAATAGGTATAATTTCCATCGCCTCCGGCAAGTACTACCACGTTCATTTGTCCATCGGCACTGCCACTACAAGTAGGAGGTGTTACAGAAATAAGCAAATTGTAAGCTGGCCATTGTGTCACATCAACTTGGTCTGTAGCAGTACAACCTGCTGCATCGGTCACAGTCACTGTGAATTGACCAATCGAAATATTGGATATGGTCTGGGTGGTCTGCCCACCTGGTGCCCAAGCATAAGTGTAGGGACCAGTTCCTCCCGATGGTGCAGCCGTTGCAACGCTATTATTTGCACTGTAACAGCTCACAAGTGTTTGACTTGCAATGGCTTGCACAGCTGTTGCGGGTTCGTTTAAGGTAATATTTCCAAAAGCTTGGCATCCATTTCCATCAGTTACAGTAACTGATACGTTACCGGCACTAAGTCCTCCAGTTGTACTTTGTGTTTGGGCATTTCCAGCGCTCCATTGATAGGTGAAATTATTGCCAGTACCACCAGTAGGGACAACAGTTGCAGTTCCATCATTGCCACCTTTGCATTTCACATTGGTTTTGGTGATGTTCAAAACTATTGCTGGCTGCGAATTTACATTGATGGAACCTGAAACCACACAGCCATTTGCGTCTGTAACTGACACTGTGATTGGGCCAACGGGCAATCCACAAACGGAAGGGGTTGTCGGCATATTTGGTGTGCTCCATTGATAGGTGTACCCACCTGCACCGCCAGAAGCTACCACTTGCGCACAGCCATCACTCCCTCCAAAACAAGAAACGGGACTGACTTGAGTAACGGATGGAATTATTGGAGGTGCATCAAGCACGGTAAATCCAATGGTTGCAGTACATCCTGTTGCATCTGTGACCAATACATTGTACACACCTGGGCACAGGCCATTAATATTTCCTGTTGTTTGTGAAAATGTGTTTCCAGATGTCGTATTGGTGATATTAAAATTGAATGGATTTTGTCCATTGGAAACTGAGATTTGGACAGACTCATCACAAACCCCGTTGCAGCTAACAGCATAGGGCGGATTAGGGACGATTGATAAGAATATTGGGCAAAACTGGTACACCAAACTTGCCGTGCCGACACCGACTTGGCAAGCTGCACCGTTCACATTGGTGCGAACTTCCATCGTCACTGTGTTCCCATTCACCAAGCCTGAGACAATATGTGAAAGATTGCCATTGTTGCTTGGTATCCAGCCTGCATTATTGACATTGACTTCATAAATTGAACCAGGATTTATGTCGTTCCAATTGCCTATAATTTCGCCGTTGGTGTTTTGAGAAAGCGTTATGCTGGGAGCATTAAAGCTATTCAATACGGTGATTCTTAACGTGTCCTTTTTGATACAACCATATCCATCCGACGCTGTAACAACATAATTGGTGTTTGCCATAGGTGTTGCTGTAGGTGTCGGACAATTATTGCAGGAAAGTCCACCTGTTGGCGTCCAAGTGTAGGTGATATTATTTTGTGACCTAAAAGTGATGCTCCACCAATTGAGGCGACCCATTGCGTTGAGCCCAAAAGCATCGGAAACCTGCAAGGTCCAGTTCCCATTTATAGGTACACCATTTAATACCGACCAGGTACCTTCCGGCTGATAATTCCCCGTGAACGGGGCAGTACCAGAAGTAATAGGTGTCACAGCCGTTGGTGAAAAACAAGTTTGCTTATAGTTGTCACCACTTCCTCCATTGTTGGTGGACAGCATTAAAAGCTGGTTATTTGGCGATTTTAAGAAGATTTGAAGGTCAGCATCAAAATCTGTATTGATATCAATACAAACCGAGATAATATCTTGCAAAGCATTTGCTATTGTACTTGGTGTGATGGAATTCACACCAATGATGGATTTGTATGGATTGGCTACTGGGTGGTTACTTGCACCAATTGCATAATCATCATAAGACTCAAAGGATACGTTTTGCATCGGTGAAATGGATGAGGATACATTGATGACCACTGGCTCTCCCACACAAATTAAAGTATCTGGTGCTGGTGTTAAAATATCTTCACAAGTATGACAAAGTGGGTGTGTTTTTGGTAAAACCTGGATATTGACGGTCGTATCCCAACTGCATCCGAAGTCATCATTCACCGTGAAAGTGTAAGCTACTTCACCTGCGTTGATTGGAGATCCAACTAGTGAATCAGCTGAAGAAAATAAAATTGAAGGGTGATTATTCCATCCCCAATTGGCAATATCTGGGGTAAAAGTTTCAACACTCGGATACAGCGAAGGGTCAAATTCAATGCCCCAAGAAAAAATATAGCCGTTATCAATAGCCCAGTGGTCGCAAACTTCAATCTCCCAGTCTCCATTGAGTGGGCATCCAAGCAATGAATCCAAGGATTCATAAGCTTTATAAGTGCCTGCGGGCAGTGTGCTGATATTGGGGTGGCTGTTTGCATATTGAATCCAGGTTTGGTTGTATTGGGGACTAGGTGACCAGCCATAATCATACCCAGTTCCTGGAATTGGAACAGCAAACCCTTCGTCATTTTGATAGGGTATCCCTAAAAACACCTCACCGCCAATCTGGCCTGGGTGGTTGTGGAGAATTGAGGATTGCCCATTGGGACAAGTCAAAGTGATTTCAAGGTCTCGCATCCATGAATGCTCCATGGTGACAAAGACGCCAACCAAGTCATTGATATTGGTCAAAATCTGTCCCGGAGAAAATGCGGAAAACGAAATATTGGTGACGTAGCATGAGCCATCTCCATCCGGCAACGGCAACGAATCTGAACGGATGCCAGCAGTTTGGAATGTTCCAGAATTGGAAATGACGGAAACCGTGTGACTGGGATCCATGGCTCCCACCATATCGTTGAGCGCTACGGTATCACCTGCGCAGATTTGAGCTGGCCATGCTCCCAACATGAAATAGGGCCTTGGTGAAACTCGCACTCGTTGACTGATGAAATTGGTGTTTTTGCAACCAAGTTGGTCGGTGATTTCAAGCTGAATTACATACCCCCCCGGTTCATTGAATATATGGGAAACAGTAGGGCCGTAGGTAATTCCCCCATCGCCGAAATCCCATTCAAAATCACTGGTCAAGTCAGAATGATTGTACACTGCACCATTTTGCGGATAACTTCCTTTTCCATAAAAAAATACCCGCTCACCGGGACATATATCTATCCAACCAGTATCAACAGGATCCACGTCAGGTATGGCATGGTCAAGCACTGAGAGAATGGTTTGGCAAGAAGGGATACAGTTGATATCAGCGCTCCACCCAGCAGCCTGCCCCGCACCATCTGAGTCGAAGGTAACTGTAACACAACCACCGGGATTTACCGCAGTAGCTTGTATGATAAATGCCGCACCCGGGGTGAAATCGCTTGCGCAAGAGAGTGGGGGAGCAGCTGTATTAGGCCCATCAAAAAAGCAGAGTTCATCGCCTGGCGCAAAATCGGTGCTGCCGAAAACCAGTTGGATGTGGTTCCCAGTAGTACCATCAGGGCAGATGGTAGTGGTGAAATGCTGATTCGCACCGTAGTTGCCATTGCCGCCACCACTGTCCATGAAGAAGCCGCTACACTTGCTTAGGGAGGTCAAGGTGGAAGTCATCAAGTAGTTTTGACCAATGACAGCATTGGTGCAAATCAAGATTGATATTGAGAACAGGCTAGCTTTCAAATTCATATTTGTCCAGTTTTGGGATGTTTTTTGAAAAATCTTTGAGTTCGGAAGCAGTGGGAAAGTCTATCGCTCGCCTGCCAAATGTTTGTTCAGCTTTTCGTTGAATTCTTTGCCAGCCAAAAGCACCAAAACCTGGTTTGTCCCTTCAATTTTACAAACCAACCGCTTGTCCCAATTGCGTTGCAAGTCAAATTTTCTTTCAATTGACATGATGTTGATGTTGTTCAAGTCCGCTATTTGAATCGTTGCATAGGCGTCCATGTCCTTTTCAGCAGGAAGTTCAGTTAGGTACCACGAGTTGTCGAGGTAGAAATTCCAGCGCTTCAAAAGGAAAGGGTTCGCTGTTTGCAAATTCTCAAGATAGTCGCCGCTGTAGATTTCGGATAGTCGGCTGTCGATGGGTGTTGTCGTGTGGGACAGTTCTGATTGTGCGTTGACAAAGGTAGAAAACGAGCAAGAGAAAAGAATGGAAAAAAATAGAAATTTTTTCATGACATAGTTTTGGTTGATGATGGGCGCTCAGGTGTGATGGAGCAAAATTATCTTTTTAAGCTGAAACTTTGCACAGTCAATTCAGCTGTTTTTACCTAATATCCGACAATAGAAGGGAAAGCCCCCTTTTGAGAAGAAGAAAATGTAGATTGCTCACTTGTATTTACGGGGGATCGGTTGGGATGGCCTCTAATTCAAGGCGCTGGGGGAAGGAGTCAAGTGCCCGTTTTTTTCCACAACGACCTGCTTTGGGTTTTGAAAAGTTAGCGCTGATTCTTGATATAATTTCCGTGAATGGCCATTTTGGCCAAAAATTTGCTTTTTTTTAAATGTGAAAACCGGTTGCATGTCTTTCAAAAATGACTTCCCAATTCTTCCTTACCTTGTGGCCTATTTTCATGATTAAAATTTCCCGTGAATGAAAGCGACCATCAACCGTATTGCAATCCTCGTGGCAGCCATGTTGCCCATTCTGGCCATCGGCCAAACTTTTCCAGCCAATCTTTCCAAATCACAGCCATTGCCCGAAGGGCACCCAAAGTTTGCGCAGCAACAAGCTCAAACGGAGGCTGACGAAATGCCTGTGACACCCCCAGCCGACGTTTACCCAGTCTGTGTTTTTGATGAAATGAACGAACAGCTCAAACTGTCCAACCCAGCATTTGCGCAGCAGCTGGAAGATTACATCAATCACGCCATGCCAACACTTTCTGCTGGCAGTCCTGACAAAAGTGTGGTCGAGCCCCTCTTGACTATCTCCGTGGTGGTGCACGTCATCCACAACGGCGAGCCAATCGGGCAGGGGCAAAACCTTTCCGATGCCCAAATCCTGGCGCAGATTGAGGTGCTCAATGAAGACTACAGCTCGCTCAACAGTCAGTTTTACAATACGCCTAGCCAATGGATGGGCATCGCTGGGTTCCCAAATATCCAGTTTTGCCTCGCCAACAAAAAGCCGAACGGCACTGCGACCAACGGCATTGACCGCCAGCAGTTGACCGTGACCGGTACTTCTTGGAGCAACAACAATATCAACTCCACCATCAAACCCGCCATCAAGTGGGACCCGCTCCGCTATTTCAATATTTATGTGCTACCGATACCTGGCACGACAGCGCAGGGTGGGGTAGTGGGCTTCTCCAATTATCCGGTCTCTGGGCAAATCGGAAACAACTCCGATGGAGTGGTGATTGACTACCGCTGGTTCGGCGCACCAGGGTTCAGCCAGTCTGGCTACCGACCGCTGACCCATGAAACTGGCCACTACCTCGGTCTTCCGCACCCTTTCAATGGCGGGACCTGCTCCCTCGACGATGGCATTGGCGACACTCCGAACATCGAGGTTCCGACCCGTGACCTTGCCACTTTGAACTGCACCTCTAGCTATCCAAACGGCCCAATGTCCTGCGGAAACGAGCATTTATACGTTAATTATATGGACTACGTGACGGAGAACTGCTACACCTCCTTCACTGCTGGGCAAGTGAATGTGATGCGGGCCGTGCTGAATGGCACGTCTTCCGGTTTTGGTTACGGAAGTAGGAATGGGCTGATTACGAATGCACCAACGCAATGCAGCATTCCAGCGACTGATGCTGGCATTACGAGAGTGGTGAATCCAAAAAATATTTCTTGCACAACGGGGCAGCTTACGCCGATGGTTACGCTCCGCAATTTTGGAACAAGCAGCCTCACTTCCGCCAATATTTTTTACAAAATCAACAACAATGCGCCTGTGAGCTTCGCTTGGCAGGGCATTTTGTTTACTGGGCAAAATGTGGATGTTAGCCTTGCGCCGTTCTCGCCTGCTGGTGGTAGCTACACTTTTACGGCTTGGACGACCCAACCAAACGGGTTGACCGACCAGCGCATTACGAATGATACGACGGTGGCAAATCGGTTTACCTACTTAGCCACTGCTCCACCGATGTTTGAGAATTTTGAAAATGAAATTGGGTTCCCTACTTCCGAAGGAATTTTTCAATTGAACGTCAGCAACGATGCCTTCGTTTGGCAGGTTGTAGATTCTGTTTCGGCATACGGAAACGGAACTTATTCCTCCGTTTTTGACAATTTCAATGACATCAACGGGAACAATCCTTATGGCACACTTGACGCCATGATAACCCGCCATTTTGATTTTACGAATGTTCAAGATGCGATGGTGAGGTTTGATGTAGCTTATGCACCCTACATCGAGGATATCGGCGACACCCTGTTTTTACTGATAGCGACCGATTGCTCCCAAAATTTTAACCAGCAAGCCTTCAAAAAAGGCGGTATGACCTTGGCGACCGCCCCCATTTCAACGAGTGAATTTACCCCGACATCCGCTCAATGGCGGAATGAAATCGTTGACTTGAGTGCCTACGACGGGATGTCAGATGTCACGGTGGCTTTTGTAAACAAGTCTGCCTTCGGCAACCGGCTTTTCGTGGACAATATCGGCATAGGCAAAAACTGCAACCTGCTAACCGCCACCGCCACGAACCTACAAGCAGATGATTGCTCCGCAAATTGCACAGGTGCTGCAACCATTCAAGCAAGCAACCACAACGGTGGACTTCATTATCGCTGGGAAGGTTTTCCAGCCAATTTCGACCAAGCAACCAACAGCCAGCTTTGCGCTGGAACAACGACGGTTACAGTAACAGACTTGATTGGCTGCTCGAAAACGGTGGCGGTTCAGATTGCGCAGCAACAAGCGCCGCAGCTTACGAAGTCAACAACCAATGTAACGACTTACAACGGGATGAACGGCACTGCGACGGTCACTGTCAGCAATGGTACAGCTCCCTACAATTATATTTGGAGCAATGGTTTTCAAGAAACCACCAACAGCAATTCCTCCACGGCAACAGGATTGGCTAAGGGGGATTACACCGTCACAGTTTCAGCTGGCAATGGCTGTAGCGCAATGACTTTTGTGTCGGTCGGCAGTGTTTGCGACCTTTTTCAGGTGGGATTGACAGGCATAAACGCCGCTTGTTTTGGGGGCAACAACGGCCAATTACAGACCAGTTTAATTAGCGGCACGGCGCCAATCATTTATTCTTGGAGTAATGGCCAAACTTCTGCAAATGCGATAAATCTTACTGCGGGCACCTACACTGTCACGACTACGGATGCCAATGGATGCCCATCCACGGCATCGGGTACCGTTTTCCAGCCTACGCAATTAGTTGTAAATGCTACTTCTACGGCGCAAATGATAAATGGGGCGAATGATGGTACTGCTACTGCCAATTCCAGTGGCGGGGTAGCTTCCTATAATTATTCATGGAGCAATGGGATGACTGGGAGTTCGATTTCTGCCCTAGCGCCGGGCACGTACACAGTTACAACAACTGACGCCAACAGCTGCACTGCCACCGCTTCCACAACCGTCAATTCTGTAAGCTGTGCTTCCTTTACTGCTAATTTGACCGTCAACAATTTGACCTGTTTTGGTTCAAATAATGGAACGGCGACAGCGGTGCCGAATGGTGGAAATCAACCTTTGACTTTTGCTTGGAGCAATGGCGTTATCACCGCTTCTGTGCAAAATTTGCCAGCAGGCCCCATCACGGTTTCAATCACTGATGGAATTGGTTGTTTGGTGCAATTGAGTGGGAATATTACGCAACCAGCCCAGCTTGTAACCAATGCCATTTCCACCAATGAAACCATGCCTGCGGCAAATAATGGGACAGCAGCTGTCAACCCGTCGGGAGGGATAATGCCCTACAGTGTTTTGTGGAATACAGGCGCTACGGCATTGAACATCAACAATTTAGCCCCTGGAAACTATTCAGTCACCGTCACCGATGGGAACGGTTGCACCGCTTCAAGTCAGGTAAACGTCCAATCTTCCACCTGTTTCATTGGATTGCAATTAAGCTCAACCCCAACCTCCTGCCCAGATTTGGCTAATGGTACAGCCACCGTAAACATTCAAACTGGTGGCACTGGGCCTTTCGGTTTTCTTTGGTCAAATGGTGCTACCACCGCAACCATCCCCAACGCCCTTGCCGGAGGCTACCTAGTAACTGTAACGGACGCTGGTGGTTGCTCCGCAACAGGTCAGGTCACGGTTGAATCCAATGATACCACGCCGCCAACGATAAATGTGCCGAGCCAAGTGGCCATCGTTTTAGGGCCAAACGGCACAGCGACCATTGACCCCAACCAATTGGTTTCAAGTGCAAACGACAATTGCAGCATGGTTTTCCTCGAAGCATTTCCTGAAACCGTGGATTGCAGCAATATCGGCAGTATGCAATTGACCGTCACGGGTACGGACAACAGCGGCAATCAAGTTATCGCTGTGACCATTATCCAAGTTATGGATGATACGCCGCCAGTCATCACTTGCCCAGCGAATATTACGGTAACAGACTGTGGGCCAGTCACTTACACGACGCCAACGGCCACGGACAATTGCTCCAATGCGCCAGTTGATTTAGTGACAGGCTTTGAAAGTGGGCAGGTATTTCCAGTTGGTACTACCACTGTGACGTGGGCTGCCAACGATGAGAGCTTGAATGTTTCGACCTGCTCGTTTGAGGTGACGGTGATTTATGATTTAAGCGTGACAGCTCAATCGAATAACCCTAGCTGCTTTGGAGCGACGGATGGAAATATTCAATTGACGGTTTCCGGTGGTCAACCACCTTACAACTATCTTTGGAATAGTGGTAATGGCAGTAATTTGCCAGCAGGCACTTATCCTTTCACGATTACCGATTTCAATGGCTGTGCCTTGACTGATACAGTAGTATTGACGCAACCCGATCAATTAGCTGTACAGATTGATAGCATTACACCTGCCACAACTGGACAATCCAATGGTCAAATTGATTTCATGGTAAACGCCGGCACTGCACCCTACACCCTGACTTGGCTGCAAGGCGGCTCACCGCTTCCAAATTTCAACCCGTTGGCAGCTCCGGCTGGCACTTACCAACTTAAAGTGGAAGATGCGAACGGTTGCCTCATGCTTTCTGGCTTGATAGTGGTCAGCTCGGTGAGCGCAGTAGGAGAGGAGTTGCTGGCGCAAAAAATCACGATTTCGCCCAACCCAAGTGATGGCCTTTTCAACTTAAAAATGGAAGGCGTTTTTGAGCAAGTTCAGTACAGCGTCTTTG
The DNA here is from genome assembly GCA_041752395.1 of Saprospiraceae bacterium. Classification (GTDB taxonomy): domain Bacteria; phylum Bacteroidota; class Bacteroidia; order Chitinophagales; family Saprospiraceae; genus UBA6168. The sequence continues at coordinate 29,332 of JBGSWN010000236.1, forward strand.
ATGGTACTGGGCGAAAACTAATTGAACCAAAGCTTTTGAGGCAGGGCTCCTCTTCGGAACTGATTGATTTACAGTCATTTACCCCCGGTGTGTTTTGGGTGAAAATAGTGGCTGGCGAGGCGGTTGCTTGGAAGAAATTGGTAAAAATTTAAAAACAACAGGCCCTCGGTTCATCGAATCGAGGGCCTGAATTGTTCTTTTTTGTATTGAATTGCCATGCCCAAAAAAATGGGCTTTCGACAATTTTACACCACAATATTTATCATCCTGCCCGGCACGACAATTATTTTCTTCACTGCCTGACCTTCCAGCCATTTCTGTACTTTGTCCAGTTCCAAGGCGGCTTTTTCCAGTTCTTCTTTCGACATATTGGCAGGCAATTCCACCAAATCCCGCTTCTTTCCGTTGATGCTTACCGGGTAAGCGATGGTGTCCTGCACGAGGTAGGCTTCGTTTACCTTCGGAAAATCCGCTTCGCAAACGGTGGTTTCATGTCCCAATTGATGCCAAAGCTCCTCCGCTGTGAACGGCGCAAAAGGTGCAACCAGTCTCACCAATTCATCCAAAATAACTCGCTTGGAGCAATTCAAGGAACGCAGTTCGTTGACGCAAATCATGAAGCCGCTCACGCAGGTATTGAACGAAAAACGCTCAATATCTTCCGACACTTTTTTGATGCAGGTGTGCAGCACTTTCAGTTCCTCCTTGGTCGGTTCAGCATCATTGACCAGGAATTTTCCGTTTTGTTCATCGTAAAACAGCATCCAAAGTTTGCGAAGGAAGCCCGAAACGCCATTGATGCCCTTGGTATCCCAAGGTTTAGCCTGCTCGATGGGGCCGAGGAACATTTCGTACATTCGGAAGCAGTCGGCGCCGTAGCGTTCCACCACATCGTCAGGGTTGATGACGTTGTATTTGGATTTGGACATTTTGCCAACCTCAGAAACTGTCTGGAATTTAGGGTCTTTTACATCACCCCTTGAATTGAAGGTGCTGTTTTCAAATACCCCACTGCCACATTCAAAAATGGAATCGGCGTATTCAGGTCGCCATGCTATGAAATTGCGTAAACCCTCTAAGTTTAGGTGAGAATCCTGAGCGCCGTAATTGGCGACATAATCCACCAAAACGGGGATTTTCACAAAGTCTTCGAGGTTGCTTTGCTCCGCAATTTTTGCACAAACAAATTTTGACCTGCCGTCCACTTTTTCCTTCAGTAAGTAGATATTTTCAATGATTCCCTGTATCATCCCCTGATTCATCAGTTTTTTGTAAGGTTCTTGTGTCGGCACTAAGCCCTTGTCATACAGGAACTTATGCCAAAAACGGGAGTACATCAAGTGCCCAACGGCGTGTTCCGTACCGCCAACGTACAGGTCAACGTCCTGCCAGTAGTTAATGGCTTTTTGCGAAGCGAAAGCCTCATCGTTGTCAGCGTCCATGTACCGTAGGAAGTACCAAGAGGAACCTGCAAAGCCGGGCATAGTGTCAGTCTCTCTTCGCCATCCTGGCTTGAAATTGACCCAATCTTCCGCACGGGCAAGCGGCGATTTTGCACCAGAAGCTGGTTTGAAATCTTCCAATTCCGGCAGTTCCAGCGGCAGTTCACTTTCGGGCAGGGCATGTGCCACGCCGTTTTCATCGTAAATAATCGGGAACGGTTCTCCACAATAGCGCTGGCGGCTGTAGATGGCATCCCGCAAGCGGAAATTGATTTTACGAACACCAATCCCCATGCTTTCAATGCGCTCCAAAACAGCTTCGATGGCATCTTTCACTTCCATTCCATCGAGGAAATCGGAGTGAATCATCTTGCCCAACTTGTCCTCGACGGTAGCACCGGGGTACATGCTTTTGTCAATGATTTCAACGATTGGGAGATTGAATTTCTTCGCAAAACGCATGTCCCGTTCATCGTCGGCGGGTACGGCCATGATGGCGCCAGTGCCGTAGTCTTTCAGCACGTACTCGGCAATCCAGATGGGGATTTTTTCGCCGTTGAAGGGATTCAACGCATAGGCGCCAGTGAATTCGCCAGACACTTCCTTGGTTTCGGACATGCGGTCACGCTCGCTGCGGGTGTTCACGTAAGCGAGGTAATCGGCGATAGCTTGGGCTTGTTCGGGTGTGGTGATTTGCTTTACCAAATCATGCTCTGGCGCAACAACCATAAATGTTGCACCAAAAATGGTATCGGGTCGAGTAGTGAAAATCTCTAGTTGGCCAGCTCCGTTTTCCAGCTCGAAAAACATTTGAGCACCCTGCGACTTGCCAATCCAATTCGACTGCATTTTTTTCATCGAATCACTGAAATCCACGGTGTCGAGGCCGGAGAGCAGTCGGTCGGCATAGGCCGTGATTCTGAGGCTCCACTGGAGCATCGGCTTGCGTTCCACGGGGTAGCCGCCCCGCTCGCTGAGGCCGTCTTTCACCTCATCGTTGGCGAGCACGGTGCCGAGGTCTTCGCACCACCAAACATAGGTGGTTTTGCGATAGGCAAGGCGGTAGTTCATGAGGGTCTCGTCCTTTTCCTTGGCGGACATACTTTGCCATTGCGAAGCAGAAAAAGCCAAAGGCTCGGAGCAGGCCGCTTGTGCATTGGCAGCACCTTCTTTTTCAAAAATGGCTGTCAGTTCCTCAATTGGGCGAGCTTTTGCTGCCTTGTTGTCGTACCAATGGTTGAATAATTGGAGGAAAATCCACTGTGTCCATTTGTAGTAGCTGGGGTCGGAGGTTTCCACTTTTCGGCTCCAATCGAAGCTGAAACCGATTTTATCCAACTGTTCCCGGTAGCGGGCGATGTTATCAGCGGTGGATTTGGCAGGGTGAACGCCCGTTTGGATGGCGTACTGCTCGGCAGGCAGGCCGAAGGCGTCGTAGCCCATCGGGTGCAGCACGTTGTAGCCGTTCATTCGCTTGAATCTTGCAAAAATATCTGAGCCGATGTAGCCCAGCGGATGTCCGACATGCAAACCCGAACCGGAAGGGTAGGGGAACATGTCCAAAACGTAGTATTTGGGCTTTGGGCTGTCATTGGAGACCTTGTAATCTTGGTTTTTTTCCCACCACGATTTCCATCTTTGTTCTATTTCACGAGGGTTGTATTCCATGGTACTTTCTTGATTTTGAATGATTGAAACTGGAGTTTCTGCGTAAAAAGCTGCGAAGAAACGGGAATTTACTGAAAAGGTAAAACTCAAAGGGCTTTCAAAGTTCCTTGGGCATAAAATTTGATTTTTAAAATAAAAGAAGGTGTTTTTTTTGAAATAGTTATAAATTGCACCTGTTTTTGAAGACTACACGCCTCTACCCATTCTCACCACTATTATTTGGGGTAATTAAACAACCTTTGTTTCAGGGCATTTCATAAAAATCAAGGACTATCAACAACCCAAGCTGATTTAACTAATTGGTCCAAAAGGATTTGTTTAAGCTTAAAATTATTTTCCCATGATGACACCGATTTACAAGGATTCTCCTGTAACTAAATTTCTGATTTACAAGGTTTTACCTGTTTTTTTTGCTTGCTTGACTTCAAGCTTGCCTGAACTTCGAGCACAAGTGCTTACTTGTCCCGACGACTACGAAATTCAGCTTCCGATGGATGAATGCAATGTGTCCATCTACTATGACTCACTGGTTTGGAGTGCTAATTTCCCGGCTACCGACCCCGTTTTTTTTCCCTTTCCCGGAACATACCTGCCTACTGGGAGTACCACCATCACCTTGGCGGTTTCAGATAACAGCAACAATTTTTACACTTGCGATTTTGAAGTAAACATCTTAGCATTCAATTCAACCAATTTTAATTGCCCTGGCATTGTATCAGTTTCTTTGGAGGGAGAATGTGAGCGACCATTGACTGCAACGGATATTCTTGGAGCTAGTTTTAGCCCATGTGATGTTGATTACACCGTGAAAAATTTTGAAGGAGGTATTTGGGTGCCGACGGTCATCAGTGCTGAAGATGTAGGCATGACTTTTAATGTCGTTTTGAGGAATGTAGAAACAAACCGAACCTGTGAGACCTTGGTGAACATTGCAGGGGGCGAGACCCCAGCTATCACCTGCCCGCCAAATTTAGTACAGTTTTGCAATGAACCTACAGATACAGCATTCACAGGTGTTCCAGCTTTTACCGGGTGTTATAACTCGGTGTCACTTTCTTATTTTGACGACCTGAGTTTTACTCAATGCCCCGACACTTTTGCCTATCAAATCACAAGAACTTGGCAAGGAATTTCCCCAAATGGCACACAAACTACTTGTGAACAATTGATAACTGGAAAGCGATTTCCCAATAATTTGGTGGTTTTCCCACTAGATTTTGATGGGGTGGCCAACCCTGCAATCAGTTGCAATGATTCTCTTGGGCTTACAGCTACCGCTCATCCGAGCGTCACTGGATGGCCATTGGTTGGGGATTTTCCGCCAAACACAAATATTCATTGCCAATATGCGGTAAGTTATCTTGACAATATTACCCATTTGTGTGGGGATTCTTACCGTATCAAAAGGGCGTGGTCTGTCGTTCAGCTTTGTGGCCCAACAACGCTCCGTGACACTCAAACTATCCTGGTTGCGGATGTGAATCCACCTTTCTTCGAAATTCCTGATTCTCTGTATTTTAGCAACGCTGGTAGCTGTGCCGATTCAGTGGCCTTGCCAGCAGCGACCCTGATTTCTGAATGTTCCAGCTATGCCATGCTCATCTCATCGGATTGGGGCAATTTTACCTCAAGCGGGGCTTGGCTGCACCCTGACACAACGGCAGGATTTTACCAGATTCACTATACAATGACGGATGCTTGCGGGAATGACACAACTCAATTGATGGTTTTAAAAATTATGGATGAAACCTTGGTTTCGTGCCCACCTAATGATACCGTGAATTGCGACTACTACTTATCTGTGCTTTCACCGGCTATTCAGTTAGGCAATTTCGGTGTGTTCAATGCCAACGGAATGCCTAGTTTTTATAATAACTGCAGTTTTGATATTTCCCAAAATGCTATAGCAGACATTGATGCTTGTGGCAGCGGGGTCATTACCCGGAACATCATCGCTACCAATTCTTCCGACACATTGAATTGCACACAAACTATTGTAGTTCAGCATGTTTCCAATTTTGTTGCGCTGTTTCCTTCCGATACAGCAATTTGCATTTCGCCCCTTCTTGCTGATTTAGCCGATCCTGTCATCGAAATGGTTAATTGTGAGGTACTCTCAACTTCATTTACGGACATGATAACTCCATCGGGTTTGACTGGATGTTACACCATCAGTCGAGAGTGGGTCATAATCAACTCCTGTGCTTATAATGGCAATACAACAGGACCTGATACAGAAATTATCCCCAATGAATTCATGGACAATGGCGATGGCATCATGTCACATATTCAGACTATCCACGTGAATAATAATGCAGCTCTGACCTTCCCGAATGGCTGTGAAATTCCAGATTTATACTTAGATGGAAATGATTGTACTTACGACATGGTTGTACCAGCACCAACCGTAAACGGCTGCGGTGCCAATATTGCAGTTACAGTTTCGGGTAGTCTTGGCAGTACGATTGGAGCTCCCGTAAGCATTACGCCAGGTAGCTATTCAGTTACCTACAAGGCAACAGATGAGTGTGGGAAAATGAAGACCTGCGTGACGGCATTCGAGGTGTTTGATACGATTGCTCCAGTAGCAATTTGCAGAACCAACCTGGTAGTAGAACTTCAATATCCAAGTGGTTCGGTTGATGTTTGGGCAAACGACTTTGATAATGGCAGCCACGACAATTGTGGTAACCCACTATTCTTTTCTTTCAGCCAAGACATTGGTGACATTAATCGCCAGTTTACTTGCGATGACTTGGGGTTGCGAACCTTAATGCTATGGGTAACAGACGGTAATGGAAACCAAAATTCTTGTCAAACGTCAGTGATAATTCAAAGTGGTTCTGGCTGTGAACCTGAACCAGAAATTGCAGGAACCGTAGAAACTGAGCTTAATTTTGGTGTTGCAAATGTCAAAGTGAGGATACTAAGCCCATCCGGATTTGACCAGACATTTACTACCACAAACAACGGTGAGTACACTATTAACGCAATTGAAGGCGCCGATTACTCAATAACCCCTGAAAAGGATACCCAGCCCCTCAACGGTGTCTCAACATTTGATTTGGTGCTTATCAGAAAACATATTCTTGGTGTTGACACCTTGGATTCTCCCTATAAGATTATTGCGGCTGACATAAACAATTCTGGTGCTGTTTCTACATTTGATATTGTTGAAATCAGGAAGCTGATACTCGTCATAAATACTTCGTTTCCCAACAACAAATCTTGGCGTTTCGTGGATGCTTCCTACGTATTTCCCAATCCTATGAACCCTTTTACTGCGCCATTTCCAGAATCTATTTTTGTGAACAATTTAAATTCTGATGAACTGGACAAAAATTTTATTGCCATCAAAATCGGGGACGTGAACAACAGTGTGATAACCTCACAATTTGCTCCTGGTGGTGGTGGTGCTTTTGAACCTGGGTCAGAGTAGGTAATAAAATTTGAAGATTGTTTGGTTTGTTGTGGGTTTTAGTATCTTTTATTGCTTCTTTAATTTTTTGTTAAAAATAAAGTCTGGTTCTTTTTGAAAGTATTGAATTCCAGTTACCTTTGCGAAAGAGAATATCCTTTGAAAATATCCTTTAGCGAGTACGCATTTTTTTAAACCTTCTTACTCACACTTAAATCCGTGCGCTATGGATAATGTTAAAACGAAAAAATTGACAGCCCTGATTTCCAAGCTAACAGTTGCTGCAAACAAGGCAGTTAAGAAGCATGAGCCAAGTTTTAATCCACGGAAACACTATTCAATAACAGGTTTGCGAACGAATACTGCCTACAATGACAGAGGTGCTGGATTTATAGGCGCTAATTTGCTCAGAGGTTGAGCAAAAAATTGCCCTGTTCCTTTCGGCAATAACAAAAGAGCGGATACGAAATTCATCGTTATCCGCTCTTTTTATTTTAGAAAATATGACTTGATAAAGTGCTTAGTTTGTCAACCTAAACGAGTTTACCTTAGAGGTAAAGCCCGAAAAATTCCCTACCCCATTGTCAATATTATTAAAAACAACTTCCCCTTCTCCAACATGCCCATTCGTTTGGAACTGTCGGTTCAATGACTGGTGGTACAGAAAATAGGCTTTGGAAACAGTCCGCAGTTCGATCAAAAATCTACCAGGTTTAGTGGTCGTAGGATTAAAAGTGTATTGGCCAGTGAAATTCAATGTAATATATTGTCCGTCAAAGCCAGTGTCTTTGATTAAATAGCTTTGGTCTTTGTCGTATTTTGTAGGTGGGGAGTTTTCATCTATTTTGTCAACATTGGAAGGAAAAACTAAAAAAGTATCTGTAAAAACAGTGTCATTGCTTTCATCTAAAGTAAAGGAAGAGAATTCTTGATAAAATTTGATGTGATAAAAATTTTCAATCCCTGCTGGGTCTCGTAATGAAACGGAGGTGTAAAAATTCACCATCACATCATCCCCCTTGCCCGGAGATACCTGTGGGGTAAAAGATACATCCTCAATATTTACTGGTGTCGGAATACTGTTCTTTGCGGTTATGGTTTCGTATCCTTCTACGTCAACTACAATGGTGTATTCTTTGTCAAATACAGGAATCAGATGATTAGTGGTGTAAAATGGAATGCCTTTTTGGGGAACAAAAAACTGCAAGTCTTCCAATAATTGACCATCAGCGTAAACCTTAACTACTGCATTTTTTACAATTTCGGTTGTGTCGTCGGTGAGAATTGAACGTGTTTTAGAGATGTAAACTTGAAGGCCTTGGTGACTAGAGCCATCAAGGTCGTCTTGGTCGGAAAAATTACTGAAAACCACTAATTCCGGAGTTTCGTCAACTGGTAGGGTGACAACATCTTCGCACGAAGCAAAGTAGAAACTTGCAAAAGCTAGTAGAAGGTATTGAATCTTGATTAGCCGCATAGTGGTGTAAAATTGTAGTTTGCACGTCAAAGTTCGTGATAATATTCTGTAAAAGGAAAGCAAATTGGATTTATTTTCGGATATGTTATCCGAAAAGGACATTGGCAGAATAAAACTAATATTCACGATCAATTGTAAAATAATATCCTGTAAATCTTTGAATTATTTTGATGAAAAGTTGGACAAGGAAAGATACTTTTGCACCTGTTTTTCGAGAATTGGATATTTTTTAAATTTTTTACAAAAAATGGCAAGAGAACTTCAATTAAGAGAAGCCTTACGAGAGGCGATGTCTGAGGAGATGCGTCGAGATGACGCAGTGTTCCTGATGGGCGAAGAGGTAGCAGAATACAACGGTGCCTACAAGGTTAGTAAAGGCATGTTGGAGGAGTTTGGTCCCCGCCGGGTCATAGACACTCCCATTGCTGAACTTGGATTTGCAGGTATTGGTGTGGGTGCAGCCATGAATGGCCTGCGTCCAATCATTGAGTTCATGACTTGGAACTTTGCGGTGTTGGCCTTTGACCAAATTGTAAACAATGCGGCCAAGACACTTTCCCAATCGGCTGGTGACTTCACCTGCCCAATCGTGTTCAGAGGCCCATCTGGTGCAGCTGGTCAGCTTGCGCAACAGCACTCACAGACCTTCGAAAGCTGGCTTGGAAACGTACCGGGGCTGAAAGTGATTTCTTGCATTGACCCAGCAGACGCTAAAGGGCTCATGAAATCAGCAATTCGTGACAATGACCCCGTTTGCATCATGGAATCGGAAGTTTTATACGGGCACAAGGGCATGGTTCCAGATGGGGAATACCTAGTTCCAATTGGACTGGCTGCCGTCCGCAAATACGGCACTGACGTGACAATTGTTTCCTTCAACAAAATGGTGCTGGAAGCCATGAAAGCGGCGGAAGAACTGGAGGGAATGGGCATTTCTGCCGAAGTGATAGACCTTCGCACCATCCGGCCTTTGGATATTCACACCATTGTCGAATCGGTGAAAAAAACAAACCGTCTGGTCGTTGTGGATGAATCTTGGCCGATGTACGGTGTCTCTGCGGAGATTGCCTACGAGGTTCAGAAATACGCATTTGACCATTTGGATGCCCCTGTGACTCGGGTTAATTCTGCGGACACTTCACTTGGCTATGCGCCAACGTTGGTGGAGGAGTACATGCCAAATCCTTCCAAAATAATAAAGGCAGTCAAGGAGGTTATGTACACAACTGCCTGATTGTCAGTTTTTTAGTTAAAAAGAAACCCCGACTTTGCCGTAAAGCCGGGGTTTCTTTTTTAATCGCCACTTCTCCTGAAGCCAATTCCTTTTTTGTTGAACATAAAGGAACTGCTGTCCGATTTGAAGTCAATTACATCTTCCAAAATCAGGATGTTGGAGGAAATATTTTCCCGTTCATCTGGTGAAAGGCTTGCCAGCCGGAGGTTCTGATTCTTGATGGCTTCCGTGACTAATTGCCGCACCGTTCTGGCATTTCCGAAGTATTTGTCCCGGTAATTGTAAAGAAATTCCATGTACTTGGCTAGGTGCTCTTCCGCATCGGGTGCGGGCAAAACACCTTTTTCCTCCAACATTTGCAGCGCAATCCGAAGCAAATCCTGCGTGTTGTAATCTTCAAACTTCAGCATTTTATCAAAGCGGCTGCTGAGACCTGGGTTTGCCTTCAGGAACGCCTCCATATTATCAGGGTAACCAGCCACGAAAACAAAAAACTGACCCCGCCGATCTTCCATTCGCTTGAGGATGGTCTGAATAGCTTCGTCACCAAAATCATTGCCGGAATTGCTTTTTTGCGTCAGTGAATAAGCTTCATCAATGAAAAGAACACCACCCATCGCTTCATCAATCTTTTCAGCAGTTTTTGTTGCTGTTTGCCCGACGAATCCGGCCACCAATCCTTGTCGGTCAGTTTCCACCATGTGTCCACGCTCCAATACCCCAAGCGCCTTGTAGATTTTTGTCAAAATGCGGGCGACAGTCGTCTTGCCAGTACCAGGATTTCCGATCAATACGGTGTGCAAGAAAAAGCTGTTGAGCACATCACGGTTCGTTTCCCGATAGTACCTGACCAGCCGAACATGCTCAATAATTTGTGAGCGAACTTTTTCCAAGCCTATCAATCTGTTCAGCTCTTCAATGGATTCACGGAGCAGTTCTTCATTAATCGGAATCAGCGGCAATTCTTTGTTCTGCTTGATTTCGATATTGGCCACGTCACCGAACTGGATAGTTTGAAGCGTTTCCATGTCAAGTTGGGATGGTTCAGTGCTGGCCATTACCCGCAAGCCGAGGTTGATTTTCGCTTTTTCAATCAAATCATAAACAAAACGGGCATTTCCAAAGCTACGGTCACGGTCACGGTACCCATTTGTTATGATTTCATCGAGGCGTGTTTTTGCTTCTATGGTGAGTTTTACCTCTTTTTCTTGGCAAGCGTACCAAGCTATCTGAGCAAGTTCCTGTGGCAAATAATCGGTGAACTCGAACACATGCCTGAACCTTGATTTCAGGCCAGTATTGCTGTCCAAAAACTTGGACATTTCTTTTGGGTAGCCTGCGGCAATGACGGCGATGTCGCCCTTGCCATCGCTCATTTCTTTCATCAAAATCTCGATAACCTCTCTGCCAAAATCTTTGGTATCCTCCGTGCTTCTTGCCAGTGCATAAGCTTCATCAATAAAAAGTACGCCGCCTCGGGCTTTTTCGATGGCTTCTTTCACTTTTGGGGCGGTCTGCCCGATGTACTCACCTACCAAGTCCACCCGGTCAACAATATGAACATGGCCGATGGACAACAAACCCATTTTCCGATAGAGCCTGCCCATCATTTTTGCCACGGTTGTCTTACCAGTGCCAGGGTTTCCAATGAAAACGGAGTGGACGTTGATGGTTTCTTTTTCCTCGAAACCCGCATTTTTACGAAGCTGCAAAAACTGAATATAACGGGCATGTTCCCGCACTTTCTGCTTGATTTCGCTGAGGCCAACAAGTGCGTCCATTTTGCCCATCAACTCTTCAAAACTCTCCGCAATTTCCTCGGATGGCGAAAAATAGACCGGGGCATTATGGTTTGGCAGGTGCACAGGCGGCACGCCCTCCTCAAAGCTTTCGCCCACTTCAAATGAAATGGCGGCCAGCATTTGGTCCATGAAAACCAACTCACAGGTGTATTTGTCCTTGCGCCAAGAGCCTTTCACATTGCTGCCCCAACCCGCACTTATTTTAAGGTATTCGTCTTTTCGCTCAATCTTTTGCAGGCGCACCACCTGCCCTTTCAACTCTCTCGCTTCGTTGTAAAATTTCACAAACAACTCGCACTGCCAGAGCTTGTCGAAATGGATGTTTTTCAACATGATTTCGGCATATATGTACCGGGTATCGTTGGCGTCCAGCTTGCGGTAATACTTGCGGTCATCCTCCATCACATCGTCGTAAGGGCCTTCGTACAATTTGAAGGAATGCGTTTGGATATAGCCGTTGTTGCCATTTTTCAGTGCATTTTCACCGGCATCCTCTACGTAAAAATATTTGGAGGCGACTTTTTCACCTTCTATATATGCCTCCCAAGCGTAAGTCCCCTTTTTCCAAAACGTACCGTCCGCTTTGTTTCCCCAACCTTCCCGGATATAAACAATATTGTCGTATTTGCTCACTTTGCGCTTGAACGGAAGTGCGCAAAGCTCCTTGCGGGTCTTCTTGATATGGTAGCAGCGGAGTTCCACCTCCACGTCCCAGTCTTCGATGTCGAAATACTTGTTGTAAAAGGAAAGCTCGGCATAGACATATGCGGTATCCCAACGGTCAAACACTTGCCGGTACTTCTTTTTGTTGTCGGCGAGCCATTCCGTGGAGGCATAAAACTTGAGTTCACGGAATTTGAATTTCTTGAAATCAGGATATCTAACCGAAAGCATAGTGGTATGGATTGCTTTGAAGGGTGATGTAGAAAAGCAAAGCAGGCCAAAAATAGACAATTTCAATATTGAAACCCAAAAACCTGATAAGATTCATGAAAACAAGGCAAAGAGTTGGGTGGGTAAAAGGTGAATCAACTTTGAAAAATGCCAAAGTGTAGCTTGGTTGGTAAATAACCAAAGAGTTTTTGCATCTTTCGCCCCAAAATTCATTCAAAACCTTTGAAAATGGACAAGAAACCCGCTGGTACTGGCGAACTAATAAAGTATTTCGGCCTTGGTACAGGCATCATCCTCATCATCAGTTCCATCATTGGCTCTGGGGTTTACAAAAAAGTAGCCTCCATGTCCGTTATTGCGGAGTCGCCGCAGCTGATTTTGCTCGCTTGGGTGTTGGCTGGAATCGTGACACTGCTCGGTGTACTATCCCTCGCCGAAATTGCCATGTTGATGCCGGAATCGGGCGGCTCGTTTGTTTACCTCAATAAAATTTACGGTAAAATATTCGGCTACTTCTACGGTTGGGCCAGTTTTGCCTGCATCCAATCGGCTTCCACGGCAGCCATTGCCTATGTTTTTGCACAATCCCTGAATGCGGTCTTGCCGCTTCCATTTCTTGGTGGCGAATGGGAGACAATGACGGTTTTAGGCATTTTTACGCCCTTCGCAAACATGGGCGTCAAGTTGGCCGCTGTCGGTCTAATTGTTTTACTGACGGCAGTCAATTACACGGGCGTCAAAAAGGGTGGGGGACTCAGCAATATCATTACTATCATCGTGGTCATCAGCATTTTTGCCATCATCGTATTGGGTTTGACGCTCAGCGATGGCAGTTGGAGTAACCTTACCACGCATTCCAGTACCTATCCTCCCGCCAAAATGAACGAAAATTTTGGATTGATGAAATTGGTTTTCGGCACCATGCTCGCTTCGTTTTGGGCCTACGAAGGCTGGATAAACATTGGCTTCGTGGGCGATGAAATAAAGAACCCACAGCGCAATATTCCCCGAATCCTCATCTACGGCATCCTCATCATCATCGGTATTTACCTGTTGGTGAACGTTACTTATTTGTATGTGATGCCGATTAACGAAATGATCGCCGTAGCGAGCACTGAAAACGGGGTGGCAGCCGTGGAAGTCATCCGTAAATTCCTTGGAAATGGCGGAGCATTTGCCATTTCACTGCTTATCGTCCTAACCACCGCTGGTTGCACCAACTCGACCATCCTCACCTCCGCACGGATTTACTATGCAATGGCCAAGGAAAAAATGTTTTTCAAAAGTGCCGCCTACGTTCATCCGAAATACAAAGTGCCCACCAAATCTTTGCTCATTTTTTCGGCATGGTCTTGCATTTTGGTCTTCTCAGGCACCTTCGACCAACTGACCGATATGCTGGTTTTTGTGCAGTTCATTTTCTATGCTTTGGTGATTGCAGGTGTATTTATCCTTCGTAAAAAAATGCCGAATGCGGAGCGTTCCTACAAGGTAATCGGCTATCCAGTGGTGCCAGCTTTGTACATTCTATTTTGCGTTGGTTTGTTGATTAACACGTTGATTGAACAGCCACGGGAAGCGGGGATTGGATTGTTTTTAACCGCTTTAGGAACACCATTTTATTTTTATTTCAAAAAAAATGGCGGGTCGAATAAAGTTTAATTTGATTTTCTAAATCTGATGGAGCCCCAGTTTTGAACTCACGGAACTGGGGCTTTACTTTTTTCATTTCATAAAAAAGCACAGAAACTACTACCTTCGCTGCCGAACCAATGTTCGCCAAAGCCCACAACTTTTTAACTAAATATGCCAAAGTTTCACAGATTGAAAATCCGGGACATCCGCCGGGAAACCCCTGAATGTGTTTCGGTGAGTTTCGAGGTGCCGCCTAGCTTAATTCCTGAATACGAGTTCCTTTCTGGTCAACATTTAACGCTCAAAACAAAGATTGACGAGACGGAAATTCGGCGGTCGTATTCCATTTGCGCCAGCCCAAATCAGGGCGAACTTAGGGTTGCCGTCAAGCAAGTACTGGGGGGAGCATTTTCCACTTTAGCCAATGAAAAACTAGCCGTCGGTGACGAGTTGGACGTGATGACCCCAATGGGCAATTTCACACTCGAAACCGCTTCGCAAAATAAAAAGCACTACGTCGCCTTCGCCGCTGGAAGTGGCATCACGCCAGTTATTTCAATGATGAAAACGGTGATGCACGACGAGCCAGCCAGTCATTTTACCTTGTTTTACGGGAATCGAACAACTGAGTCCATCATTTTCAGGGATGAAATCGAAGATTTGAAAAACGAGTACCTGACTCGCCTGAGTGTTCACCACATCCTGAGCCAGGAAGACCTCGGCGCAGACCTTTTTTTCGGTAGAATTGACGGTGAAAAAAGCCGCAAGTTTTGCTCCCGCTTGATTGATGTTTTGGATGTGGATGCCTTTTTTCTTTGCGGCCCAGAACCCATGATTTTTGAAGTAAAAAGCACCTTGCTAGAATTAGGCGTGGATGAAAAAATCGTTCACTTTGAACTATTCACAGCACCCGGCGCCGGTGCGGTCGTTGCCCAGAAAACCTGGATTCCTAAGCCCGGTCTCCTAGCCTCCAAAATCACAGTGACCTTGGATGGCAACACTTTCACCTACAACCACAACCAGCCTTCGGAAACCATCTTAGATGCCGCCTCGAAAACAGTAGCTGACCTACCTTTTGCTTGCAAAGGCGGCGTCTGCTGCACCTGCAAAGCCAAGCTTTTGGAGGGTGAAGTGGAGATGGAGGTTTGCTACGGCTTGGAAAAAGAGGAAGTAGAAGCGGGCTATGTGCTGACTTGTCAAGCCCATCCAAAAACCTCCGTGGTTGTTCTAAGTTTTGACGAATAGCTTTTACCCGTAATGCTGCTTTGGCAATATTTTACATTAAATTTCAAAAATGGCTGTTTCACCAACCAAGCAGAAAATCTTCGAGGAGGCTGCCCGCCTTTTTCAAGAAAAAGGCTACCTCGCCGCCTCCATGCGGGAGCTTGCCCTGCGGGTTGGCTTGCAGGTTTCTAGCTTGTATTCGCATTTTGGGAGCAAGGAGGAATTATTGCAAAAAATCTGTTTCGACAGTGCTCGTGCATACTTGGAAGGAATGAAAACAGTTGAGGAATCCACTGTTACCCCTTCGGAAAAAGTGCGGCAACTCATCTCCTTGCACATTCAAATTGCAACCACAGACGTGACCTCCGTTACCATTTTCAGCGATGAATGGCGGCACCTGAGCGAGCCATATTTAAAAGAGTTTTTGACCATTCGGAAAGATTACGAGAAGCGGTTCAGCCGCATCTTGCAGCAAGGAATTGATGCCGGGGAACTGGTGGAAATGAACGTTACAGTGGCACTTTTTACCATTCTAACTTCGCTGCGTTGGCTGCACCGCTGGTATCCAGAAAAAAGGGGGATTTCCGTCAAATCGCTGGAGGCTGAAATCCTTCGGGTGCTATTTGATGGCATAAAAAAGCAAAAGCCGTCTTAATTTTGTCCAAATATTTCCAATGAAAAAAATTCTGAACCTACTCATTTTTGCCACTACTTTTGGACTAATTGGTTGCCATGAGGATGCAAAGCAAACCAGCAAATTTACTTGTGGAACGGCACTTTCCAGCGAGGAACTGACCCCGTTTGAGGTGATAATAAAACCAGCCTACCCACCGCTTGAATTAAAGCTTCTGGGCAAAATTTCAATGGCGGTTTTTGAAGCGAATAATCGGATAAAAAGCTACAACGTCCAGTTTTTTGACCATACGAGGCAACGTTTGGTCGTACAGGTTTACGGCATTTCGGATCCGATAGAAATGGACCGGGCAGCCTGTGCCGTTTTAAATTTTCAAGATTATATGCTACCGCCTGAAACGCTGGTGATTTTTTACCAAAACGAGAAAACTGCACCAAAAATGCAGATTGTGGCTGGAGTTAGGAAAACATGATTGCTATCAAATCTTTGTCAAAAAAAAGGGGTTAACCAGAACTGGTTAACCCCTTTTTTTGACTTTAATTCTTGAAAATCAAGGAGTTGCCTCCCCTGCTGCAATTTCTATCATGGTCGAAATCTCATCCACCAGCTCTTGGTCGTTGCCGCTGAAACCCACAGCTTTGAAGCGGATTTTACCTTGCTTGTCCACAACGAATTTGGTGGGAATTCCCGAAACGCCATACTTCGTAACCACGGCATTGTCCAGGTCCATCAGCACGTTGAAAGAATAGGATTTGGAGGCAATATAATCACCGGCGGCCTTTGCTTTGTCCTCCACATTTTCCCAAGTATCAATAAAAAGAAACTCAACATCCTTGCGGTTTTCAAACTTATTCACGGCAGTTTGCATGCCCGGGAAAGACGCCTTGCAAGGGCCGCACCAAGTTGCCCAAAAGTCGAGTACCAGCACTTTCCCCCGCAGGTTTTCGAGGGAGACAGTCTCACCTTTCAAGTTGCGGAGGGAGAAGCTGGGAGCACTTTCGTCCAAAATCTGCCCCTCGATTTCTTTGCGCTTTTTCGCCTTGGCTTCTTTTTCGAGGCCAGCCACGTATTTATCATAAGCGGTTTCGAGGGTATTGTTGGCGATGAAAAGCCGCTTGTGCTGCTCCATCATTTTTGTGTTGGCTTTGCCTTCGGAAATTAGTTTTGTCAAAAGCGCCTCGGTTGCCTGTGGCGTATTGGCTTTCTCGAAAAAAGCTGCATACCGCTCATTCATTTCCGCATCTGCAAAATTGTTTTTCTCGCAAGCAAGCTTTTGGTATTTAAGTGCTTCCTCGTTTTTTCCATTTTTGAAAAGCAGCAATGCATAGGTGTCGGCGTACATGGCTTTGGCGTAATCCAAGTTGTCTTGCCATTTTTTAGGTGAGGTACTACCTGGCCTGGTGACTGTATTTTTAGCTGCTTCGTCAAGAATAGCCAAGGAACGTGCGGAAAGTTCCAAACCTTTAGTCGGGTTTTTGCTCTCTCCTTCGATGCTGGCACCCGACATCGGCCAAGCAATGCCGTTCAGCACGCCTGAAGCACGCATTGGGTCGGTTATTTGGCTGAAATATTTTTCAAAATTTGGCCAATCCTCCGACTTCCCATATTCGGAAGCGATGGAAGCCGCCCAGGTGGATAGGTTGCGTTCCATGTCTTTTTCCTTCGCAAATTTTGATTTGGCATCTGTGTAAATCTTTACTTTATCTGCTACCGTTTTGGCGGCCTTAAAATCTTCGTTGGCTTTTGCTTTGGCGGCAGAACCGTTGGGGTACTTGTCGTCCGCCCTTTTCTTGATGGCCTCGGCTAGCCCCTTTTCTTCCAGCAAAGCAGCAAGGGAAGCCGCCGTTCTCAGGTCTTCTTCGCTGGCCCTTTTGGGCTTCGTCAATTTTTCAATTTGGGCTTTCGAGGCAGCAATCATTGCTTCGTCGTTTTGCTTTTTGGCCAGCCCTGCGAAATTGGTAGCGAAACGGGCATCCGAAAGTGCATCCGGGTATTCTGTCAGTTCTTGTTTCGCCAAATTGGTGGCTCTTTCTAAGTCATTTTTGACCCCGCCACTTCGACCCCAGCCATTGTAAAACATGGATTTCAGGCCCAAAGCCCCTGCAACTGTGGTCAAATGGTCTGCTTTGTAAACCATGATTTTGTAACCCGTTCCAGCGTTATCGTCCTTTTTCTCAAGGTCATCATTTGCGAAGGAAAAAAGGATGATTTGTGCTGCGGCTGTGATGGGCAATTTTGCCGAAAACATGCCACCTTCTTCCGTGAAATTGATGTCAACGGCAGTTGGTTCTTGCGTTCCAGCTTCGTAAATATAGGCAACCGCATCGAAAGGTATTCCGGCCAACGGGCCACCATTAGGGTCATAGCTGAGCCTCACGACTTCGCCGGCGGTCGGTTTTTCTGGAAAATTTGAAAACTGCTGCGCACTCAGGCTAAAAGTGGGAAACAGCAATGCCACACAGGCAATTAATTGAATTGCTTTTTTCATCAAAGATTTTTTTGTTGTGAAAACTTTCCCGAAGGTAAAACTTTGGAAAACAATTCTGGTAAAACAGCTTTCGAAATGCCAATTCTGTCTTACAGTGACTTTATTTTTCCACAATTGCTGCCTGACCGACAAGGTTTTAGCCTGCATTTCTATTTTTGGCGGACAAAAGACTTTACCTTCGCTCGTCTAGGTTGGCTCTTGGCTGGCAGTAGTTTTTGAAGTCATGTAAACCTAGCTGTGTGAAACCAGAGACTGGATTGTAAATCGTTGATAATCAGGATTTAACGAAGATGCACTAGTTTCTCAAAAGGATTTAAAGAATTAATTATGAAGCATTTCTTCACGTTATCATTTTTGCTTTTTGCCGTCAGCTTGTTTGCCCAGCCTGCAAATGATGACTGTCCGGGTATCATCAATTTGGGTGTTGCACCCATTTGTGACGACAATATTGTTTACAATAATTTGGGTGCAACAGAGAGCAATATTGGGTTTGACAATTTTCCTTCCTGCTGGGTAGGTAACCCAGAGCGGGATGTCTGGTTTTCCTTCGTGGCAGTTGATACCATTTTGGACTATCGGGTAAGCGTGACTGCATGCCCAGACTTAGCCAATAATATTGACCCAATCCTAAACCCACAAATTGCGATTTACAGGGGTGATTGTGAATTTAATGGACTCCAATTATTGCAATGTGCAACTGCTGCGAACGGAGATGGCCTCGTTGAAGTTGACCTTTTCGGCCTCACACCCGGCATCACCTATTTTATTCGGATAAACGATTGGTCGGCTAGCGGAACGCCGAACGATGGCGCTTTCAAACTCTGCATAGTGAAAAAGCCACCGATCAGCACCGTTGACCAAGGCGGTTCAACCGCTTGTAGTGGCACGCTGACCGACTCTGGCGGGCCGGATGGCGATTATGGAAACAATGAGGATTTTGCCTACACGATTTGCCCTTCAACGCCACACAACTGCATTAATTTTTCACTCCAATACTACAATGTTGAAAGCTTTAACGGGGATCAAATAATATTTTATGATGGCCCAAATACAAGTTCTCCAATAATTGGTGCCATCTCTGGTGGGGATAACGGCAGCAGTCTTGGAGGCGTTTGCTACGCTGTATCCGCTTCAAGTGGATGCTTGACAATTCAATTCCTTTCCAATGGAGCTACTGTCTTCGAAGGTTTTCAAGGTACTTGGGAATGCACATCGGATGCTTGCCAGCCTAACCAAGAAATTACAGTGCAGACGGGTTCTTCCCCATCGGACATTGTTCAGAATGTGGTGACAGGCCAAACTACCGTTACAATTACCAATATTGATTGTGCAAATGCTGCTTTGGGCACTTTTCAAGCTGGGCCGAACTCGGATTTGGGGCTTGAAAAAGGTATTTTACTGACCAGTGGCTCTGCGAACGGGGCATCGAATCCAGGCAATTTTTTTACTTCTGGGTTTTCTGGAACACCTGGCGATGCTGATTTGGATTACCTCTCATCCATCAACGGCAACAATTCACCATCGAACGACGCTTGTATTGTTGAAATGGACGTTTTTGCTTCAACTGATGAGATTACCTTCGAGTATATCTTTGGCTCGGAGGAATACCCGGAATGGGTGGGCACCACCTTCAATGATATTTTTGCTTTTCTGGTATCCGGCCCCGGTATAGTTGGTGACCCAAATATTGGCAACCAAGATAACGTAGCGACCTTGCCTGACGGCACTTTTATCCAAATCAACAGTGTAAACGATGCACAAAATTGGCAATTTTACCGAGATAATCAGGATGGGTTAAGCGTAGCTTATGATGGTTTGACTTCTGACTCAATCGGGGTAAAAAAGAGCCTTACTGCTCGGATTGCCACTATTCCTTGCAATACCTACCGCCTGAAATTTGCCATAGCGGACCGTGGTGACACTTCCTTCGACTCCGGCGTTTTCATTTCCGATATCAAAGGCGGTTCTCCAAATCTTGGAGTAAATTATAATTCAGGCATTCAATACCTCGTCGAAGATTGCGTCAATATTCCAGACGAAGTGTTGATTAGTTTAAACGCACCAGTTACCCAGCCTACCACTTTTGATATCGTCGTTTCAGGGACAGCAACGCTCGGGGAAGATTACCTGCTTACAATTCCTGGCTCGGTGACATTCAATACTGGGACAGAAGTTTTCAGTTTTCCAATTCAAGCATTGAGCGATGGTTTACCGGAAGGAACGGAAACAATCATCATTCAATTGGTAAGGGATTTCGGTTGTGGGGCTACGATTTTGGCCACTTTGGAAATTCAGCTTCAAGACAATTTGCAAGTGCAAATCTTCGAAGACCAACTTGATACGGTGTTGGTTTGCGAAGGAAACGGTGCACAATTGAATGCAAACGGCGCCACAGACTACTTCTGGCAGCCACCAGGAATATTCTCTGATCCCAACATTTCCAACCCAATTGCTACACCGCTCACCAGCCAATGGGTTACGGTAACAGGCACCTTGGGTTTATGCACCGATGTTGATTCCGTGTTTCTTCAATTAATTGACCCACAAATAAATATTTTGCCGGAGGGGGAAATCAATATTTGCGAAGGAGACACGGTTACACTCACAGCAACGAACAACGTAAACAACAGCAATTTACAATGGACAACGTTTTTCTTTGCCCTATCTGACCCATCCAATCCAGTGCAAACATTCGTGCCACCGCCATTTTTCAATTCAGTTTTCTTAGATGTCCAAGTTGAATTAGGAGGTTGTGTGGCCACTGACCAAGTTACTATCAACATTGACCCCTTTGAGTTTCCAGTGGTAGCAAACGACACAACCATTTGTCAAAATTACAGCGTGGATTTAGGCTCTGATATCTTTGGTTCTTCCACCAGTTTTCTTTGGACACCTAATACAGGATTGAACCCAGGCAATGATGTTTCTGGCCCAATTGCCACCCCAGATGTAACTACTACCTACACATTAATTTCTTCAAGTGCAACGGGTGTTTGCAAAGACACGGCGCAAGTAACCATTACCATAATACCTGCTGATGTCGAAATTCAAAACCCCGATACTGTCTTCATTTGCTTGGGAAATAGTGCAACGCTAACAAATACCAACACCACGAACGGAGTCGGAGTGACTTGGACGCCAAATTTCTTCTTGAACCAAGTCAGCCCAGAGCAAGTGGTAGTGACGCCGCCTGTCAGCACTTGGTACTACACGACTTTGGTTGGCCCAAACTGCACAGTGACGGACTCCGTGCTGGTTTATGTGGACTCCATTCCAGACTTGAGCATTACCGCCATGCCAGCGAAGCCGTCTTATTGCCTTGGGGAAGAAGTTACGTTGATTTCGCCGACATACGAGCCTGGCAATTTTCCTGGAATCGAGCTGATGTGGGATAGCGAAATCCCGGGAGCATTGACGCCAGATTCTTTCTTGAATTTGGTATTTATCGCAACGGAGACGCACACTTACATTCGCACGACAACCGTAAATGCTTGCACAAGTGTGGATTCAATTGAAATTATTGTGGTGCCATCTACCATAATTACGGTCATTCCACCCTTCGACACCATCTGCCCGGGCGAGTCCGTGAACCTGCTGGTGCAAGGCCCGCCTGAGCTCACGGACTTCAGCTGGACACCTTCCACCAACCTCAGCTGCTCGGACTGCCCGAACCCGACCGCCTCCCCC
>JBGSWN010000237.1:0-2504 GCA_041752395.1 Saprospiraceae bacterium
CCGAACGCCAGCGTGATGGTCATCGAGAACACCGACCGCTTCGGCCTCTCGCAACTGCACCAGCTACGGGGCCGGGTGGGCCGTGGTGCCGACCAGAGCTACTGCATCCTCATGACCGATTTCAAACTGAGCACCGATGCCCGGGAGCGCATCGCCACGATGGTGCGCACCACCGACGGCTTCGAAATCGCCGAGGCCGACCTGCGCCTGCGTGGCCCCGGCAACATTGAAGGCACCCAGCAGAGCGGCCTGCTCAACCTGCACATCGCCGATCTGGGGCGGGATGGGGAAATCCTGCGGAATGCCCGTGAAATTGCGATGCGGATTTTGGAGAAGGACCCGGAATTGCAGCACCCGCTGAATGTGATGATGCGGGAGCAGCTGGAGAAGGATACGAAACGGGGGCGGCATTGGGGGAGGATAAGTTGAGATTGAGTGATTGATAACTGTGGATTACATCAACTTCCTTTGTAGCCAACTTACTTAGATTCATGCAAAGCGTATTAGGTTGAATTGGACGATAGGAGAAGTATGGGGAATAACGCTATTTTAGAAAAACTCTGCACCAGCACCTAAACACCGAATAAATATTTTACCAAAAAAAGTACAGTTAGAGATAGTAAATTATATTTACCTTCTTTTAAGGGATTAAAAATAAACGAACTCATTTTTGATATAGACCAAATCAACAACTACTATGAATAATACCACCACTTCCCAAGTCATCCGGGCCCAAATCAGCCAGGCTATAGTCGAAGAGCAGGCCAATTTTCGAATGCCTAATTACATCCGCTCTGTTTACAGTAACAATGGCACAAATGTCAACGAAGCCCATGTTCAGGAAGCATTTCAGTTCATTTTTCAATATATCCGTAATGTACCCAACCTGTTGGAAGCCTTTGAAACGGCTGCTTCGCAAATGGGCAAATCAGCCGAAATACAGCCGTTCGTTCGGCAGGTCGGCAGCTATTTTGCGTCCGGCAACGACTATCTCTCCGACAGGTACGGGCTTTATGGCCTTATGGACGATGCTTTTTATGCCTGCAAAATGATTGAACTGTACAGCGATGCCGTGCAAAGAAAGACGGGCCATGCACTAGTGCCCAGCTACGACCTCGCCCAAAAGAACCAGTTCGTCGCAAGTATATTGGGACAAGTTATAGCGGGCCGTATCACCTCCGACGTCCAGCGGGAGCTTTCCAGTACTCAGAGCAACAATACCATGGAAACACTTGGTGCATTGCTTATCGGCGGGCTGGTGGTGGGTGCCATTTTCAACCAGTTTTCAGGTCAAAATAATAGTGGTGGCATCAGTAGTAGCTCCGGTGGTTATTGGGAAGACGATATGGCTTCTGGCATGGCATACCTTAACAGTCGACGCAGGTAAATCTCAAAATCATGAGCAAACTGAAAATATTCGTCAGCTACTCCTGGAAGGACAAACTCGGCTCCACGGTCAAGACCATTACCAACCACCTGCAAAACGACGGCTGGGATGTATGGATTGATGTACACGACCTCGACCATGGTCAGCACATCAACCACACCATTGGTGAGACGCTCAAGGAGATGGACCTCGTGTTGTTCATGTGGTCGGAGAATTTTGCTGCCTCTGCTGGATGCCAGTATGAGGCACAAACGGTGCTGGACTTTGGAATACCATTCATTCCCTGCCAAGTTTCCAATTGCCCGAAAAGCAATTCCCTTTTGTTCCAGGGTTACAAATGGTTGGACTTCCAAACGCCCGCCAAAGGCATGTCGGGCGTGGAATGGGGGTGGCTTCAATTGCGCCAGCAACTGCTCGAAATGGAGGCGGAACTGTACGGCAACACCCAAATTCAGGAGGAAGTCCACGACATCAAAATAGGCGTTGGCGAATTGGAAAACACCATCTATCGGATGAAACAAGAAGCCTCATCCAACGACCACAGTGACCCCTTCATCCAAATGATGATGAAAACGGCCATCCAAATGGCGGAAAACGATCCCGAAAATGGCGAGAAGTACACAACCTTTTGTTGGTTAGTAAGTGAAATCAGCCGGATGCACCCCATGCAGACCGAAGACCGCCTCAAACGCCAAAAACTGCTCGGAGCTGTTGACCTCGCCGACCCGGACGGTACATTGCCTGTGTTGCAAAAGCTGCGCATGATGACCGAACTGTCATTGTTGCAAGCATGAGCTAAGATTTTTTATAGCTAATCTTGCAGTGTGACAACATACTTCTTGCCAACCAGATTAAGCAAGTGGGGCTGCTTCAGTGTTAAAAGATTGCTTGCCAACAAGAAAATTAGTTGAGACTCACCTCAATCCCCACCACCACCTCATCCGACAACTCCACCTGCTCCCCCTCCACTTCCGAGGCCAAAATCAGCGAATCTGCCAGCACCTCGGCCTTGATATACTCCCGGAAGTTTTCCACCGCCGCCTCCAATTCCTGGTGCCGCTCGATGCGCACATTGATGCGGTCCGTCACGTTGAAGTCCTTGTCCTTGCGGATGTTC
>JBGSWN010000238.1:0-5705 GCA_041752395.1 Saprospiraceae bacterium
GAGGAATTGACCAATAACCCGCACTGGCTGTTTAGCCCAAATTCGCATACTTTTTCCAATTCGCCACCCTGCGCCCCGATGCCCGGAACGAGCAGGAAATTGTCGGGTGCGACCTGCCGGATTTCCTTGAATTTTTCAGGATGCGTAGCCCCCGTCACGAACATCAGGTTGTCAGGACTGCCCCAAGTCTGCGCTTTTTTCATCACTTTTTCAAAAAGCGGTTCGCCGTTTTCTTGCTCCGCAAACTGGAAATCGGAACTGCCTTTGTTCGAGGTTAGTGCGAGCAGAATGACCCATTTACCCTCAAAATTAAGGAAGGGCTTCACGCTGTCTTCCCCCATGTATGGCGCCACAGTCACGCTGTCGAAGTTCATTTTTTCAAAAAAAGCCTTGGCGTACTGGGTGGACGTATTGCCGATGTCGCCCCGCTTGGCATCAGCGATGGTGAAGATGTTGTCGGGGATGAGTGCCATCGTTTTTTCCAGCGTCCGCCAACCTTCCCAGCCTTGCGATTCGTAGAAAGCGAGGTTGGGTTTGTAGGCTACGCAAAGGTCTTGCGTGGCTTCGATGATTTGGCGGTTGAACTCGAAAATCGGGTCGTCGTACTTTAGCAAATGCTTCGGTAACTTGGACAATTCGCTGTCCAAACCCACGCAGAGGAAGGATTTTTTAGCTAAAATTTGTTCAAAAAGTTGCTGTCGGGTCATGTTGAAAAGTCATTTCTCTGTTCGGCTTGTGGTCGCCCAATTTATTGGGCGACCACAAGCCGGATCTAGCTAATTAAACAGCCTCATTTTCGATGGGCAGCATTTTTATTGGTTTCGTGAATGAAATTGAGCACTTCGTCACGGCCATTGCTGTACTGCGAGGAGGTGATAAACTCAGTAGGCAAGGTTTCCCAAGTCTCCAGCAAGGCTGCTCGGAAGGCGGTCAACCGTCTGTCCAATTGCGCTTTTGAAAGTCGGTCGCATTTGGTGTAGGCGATGACGAACGGCACGTGGTTTTCCCCTAAAAAGCCGAGGAATTCCAAATCATTTTTCCGAGGTTCGATATTGGAATCAATGAGCACGAAACAGCAGGTCATTGCCTCCCGTTGCAGCAAATAATTTTCAATCATCGGGCCGAAACCTGCCCTGATTTTC
The DNA here is from genome assembly GCA_041752395.1 of Saprospiraceae bacterium. Lineage (GTDB taxonomy): Bacteria > Bacteroidota > Bacteroidia > Chitinophagales > Saprospiraceae > UBA6168. The sequence goes on from JBGSWN010000238.1 coordinate 1,143, forward strand.
TTGTTGGCCTTGGCATAGCCATAGCCAGGTAGGTCCACCAAATGCCAATTCTCGTTGATGTTGAAGAAATTGATGGTTTGCGTCTTGCCCGGTGTGTTGGAGACGTGCGCCAAGCCTTTTCGCCCAGTTAGCATGTTTATCAGTGAAGACTTGCCGACGTTCGAGCGGCCAATGAAGGCGTACTCCGGGAGCTTTGTGGCTGGACAATCTTCCACTTTGATGTAAGTCCCTTTGTAATCTGCGGTTATTATTTCCATGTGCCTCAAAGATGCAGAGAAGAAATTTTTCAGCTATCGTTTTGAGCTAAAAAGCCTCAACTTTGCCGAAAATAAGTGAATCAATGGTCAAAACTGTTCAAGAAAACAGGTTTTACTTTTATTTGTTGGCTGCTTACGTCCTCGTCGGGGGCATTTATCTTTGGCATTCCCAAAAAGTGGATGCCATTCTTTTTTACTCCGCCAACCGCTCCTTCTTCCTAACCGAAGCTTTCAAGATATCGACCCATTTTGGCGAAGCGCCAGCCTATTTTTTGATTGGATTGGCGGCCTTGCTGGTGCGGTTTCGGTACGGTTTGTTGGTTGCACTTACTGGTCTGATTGTGATGGGCGTCAGTTTTAGCATGAAAAGCTTCTTCGCCATTGACCGCCCGATGGCATTTTTCACCAAAAATAACCTCCTGGACCAAATCAATTTTATTGATGGGGTTTATGTTAACTCAGGCGCCACGAGCTTCCCATCTGGCCACACCATGTCGGCTTTTGCCCTTTACAGCCTCTTGGTTTTTTTGTTGCCTTCGCAAAAAAGGTACGCCACAATCCTGTTTACGATAGCTTTGTTGGTCGGTATTTCGAGGATTTACCTCGTTCAGCATTTTTGGCCAGATGTGTATGTGGGAGGCATCGTCGGGGTGCTGCTGGCGATGGGGGTTTATGCCGTACAAGCTAAATACCCCATTTCACCCAATAATTTGCTGGACAAATCATTGCTGAAAAGCAAGCCACGAAACCCCATTCCCCAAGCTTAATTCTTGTTTTTGAATGCAGGGTCTTTTTCCAAGGGCTCGTACTCGTACTGCATTTCCTTTTTCGATAAGATTCGGCGGTAGCGCTCTGGGTGAAGGCGCAAGTCACGGAGCAGGAAGTCCATGTTCTTTATCGTCGTCTCCAAATTGGTGGCAAATTCCTTGTCGTTCAGCAGCATCGGGATGGCGCCGTCGCCTGATTTTAAGCTTTGCAGCAATGAACTCAAATCGGCAATCGCCTTGTCACTACCAGCCAGTGTAGATTGCAGTTTTTGCATCGTCACCTTCGTTTCACCGACCAGTGCCGTCACGTTGGCGTTTTTCAGGTCGTTGGAAACAGCCTCCGCATTTGCCAAAATATGCTTGATTTGCTCGTTGCTTTCTTTGAGCGTTCCCGTGATGGATTCGATGTTTTTGATGCTGCGCTCTACCGAGCCAGCCGAGTTTGCCATCACTTTATCGAGGCGGTCAGTGCTGCTCCGCAAATTGGCCAGCGTCACCCGCACATCCACGACACTTTTGTTGATTTCTTCGCTGTTTTTCAAGCGGTCGGACAGCGTGTCGAGCATATCTTTGACGCCACCGTTGAGCTGGTCCATGTACAGCCGCACCTCATCGGGCGTGACCATCGAAGCCAAAAGCCCTTTTGTGAAACCTTTTAAATAGTCGCCGTCCTTCGCACAATCTGCGCCAGCGCAAGTCCCAGCGAAAACCATGTCAATATGCGAACCGCCCATGGGGCCATCGGAAACGATGGTAGCGATCGCTGATTTCGGTATCGTTGTTCCCTTGTCAAGGTGCAGTTCGGCGGTGATATTGTTGGGGTCTTCGCTGCTTTGGAAAATATCGGAAACGAGGCCCACTTGCAGGCCATTGATGTAAATAGGTGTTGAAATCCTAAGCCCATCCACCCGCTGGTAGGTGGCATAAACCACCAGGTTTTTACTTAAAATATTGAATCCTTTCAGGAATTTGTACCCCCAAATCGCCATTGCGATGATGAGGATGGAGAATATTGCAATTTTGACTTCTTTGCGCATTGTTTGATTGTGAATGAGTGAATGAAATGGACAATTTTGGTCAGCAAATTTGAGCCTTTAATTTATCCTGCCTAAAACATTCGCTCCTATTTTAACCGGACGCCATTCTGGTAGCCTACCACAAAAGCATCATTAAAACCCATCGCCCTCAGCTTTGTTTTGGCGGTTGCCGCTTCGTCTGGGGTGGCGAAATTAACCACTTGGTATTTATACAAACCGTTTTCTTCGATTACCTGAATCAAATATTCCACCTTGAACCATTTCCCAGCGGTGACATCGAGCGGTTTTGGGGAAGCCGCCAACTGCACACGGTATTGAATATCAGCGTTTTGGATAACCGGGTTTGCCTTCGTGGGCACCGACTCCGAAACTGGCTTCTCCACCAATATTTTTGAAGATGGGCTTAGGTTTTCTGTTTTTTTCTTGGGTGAAAAAGCCAAATCTGCTGGTGGCTGCTCAACTGGTTTAGCGTACGCTACGGGTGAGTTTTTTTGCTCCGCAACAACCGGCTGCGTTTTTGGCCGCTCAGGTTTCACATTGGTTGGAGGAGGAGCTTCAGTTTCTTGCTTGACTGGCTTCACGTATGCTGCCTCTATCACTGGACTTTCCGACTCAGCTACCTCAGCAAATGTATCCGTGGTTTCATCTTTAGCTTCTAAATCCAGCAGTGCCACTGGGCCAGCAGTCTCACCTTCCATTTCTGCCTTGTAATCAGCGAAAGCCATGAGCAGGGCGTTTGCCATGGATTTTTGGCCAGCTTTGGTGCGCAAAAAACCTTCCTCTGTCGAGTTGGTCAGGAAGCCCGTTTCCACCAAAACACTGGGCATAGTAGCATGGCGAAGCACGAGGAACCCAGCCTGCTTCACGCCCCTGTTTTTGCGCTTTGCAACCGAATTGGAATGTGCCTGCACCTTGTCTGCAAATTTGAGGCTCTGCTCCAAAAACGCATTTTGGAACATGGACAAAATAATATGCGCCTCCGGCGAATTTGGGTCGTAACCGTCGTAGTTCTGCTCGTAATCTTTTTCCAATAAAATGGATTCGTTCTCGCGCTTGGCCACTTGAAGGTTGGCCTCAGTGGCATGAAGGCCAAGGACGTAGGTCTCCGTTCCCATCGTCTTGTTGGCGTTCGGAATGGCGTTGCAATGGATGGAAATGAAGAGGTCGGCTTTGTTGCGGGTTGCAATGGCGGCCCTTTCGTTGAGCGGGATGAAAACGTCCGTGGAGCGGGTCATGATGACCTTCACATCCGGGAAATTCTGTTTGATGGCTTCCGCAAAATATTTGCCGACGGCGAGGCAGACATGCTTTTCCTTGGTGTTCTGGCTGCCGTGGCAACCGGGGTCGTGGCCGCCGTGGCCCGGGTCAATGATGACGGTTTTGATAACGGAAGCACCTTTTCTTTTGGAAATGCTCAGTTCAGGTGCGCCCAGCGTGTCGCCCGTGGCAGGCAGGTTCAGAAAGTCTGGGCTGTTTGTCGCAGCTTTGATAATTTTGCCCGCCTCAACCAAATCTGGTTCGGTGTTAAGTTTTGGCAAACACCAAGCGGAGCATAAAAACAACAGCGTTGGAAGGAAATAATAAGCCTTCATTTTACAAGATAAATAAGGTTCAGGGTGAACGGAAGGTTGATGAAGTTGATAAGGGTTCGTAAAGGTTGATAAATGTGTGGGGTTCCACTTGATCAGACATTTATCGCCCTAATCAACTTTTATCAACCTCATTAGTCCCTGTGAGTTGGATGGGCATTTCATTCCACATCCCCGGCATTCAAACAAACTTCAATCCAAAGATTTGACCGCAAAGTTAGTCATAATTCTTTCTTTTATAATGCTTTGGGCAATTGCGTTGCAAGCCCAAGGGCCGCCGTTAGGTCGGCCAAGACCTGAGAATACCCGTCCCCCAGTTGATTCCCTGCCCACGGGCCTGCCAAATCCCGGTGCACCAAGGCCAAGTTCCAACCTTGACAGCATCACCATTTCCAAAGATGGACTCGACGACCAGATTGAGTACGCAGCGGCCGACTCCATGTATTTTGACATTAAAAACAAGCAAATCCACTTGTACGGACAAGCCAATGTCAAATTTCAAACGATGGAAATCCAGGCAAATTACATCCTGATTGACTGGAAAAAAAGCGAAATGAGCGCCGAGGGCAAGCGCCAACCGAACGGTGAATGGCTGGGCAAACCGCATTTCAAAGACGGCGCCCAAGAGTTCACGACCAGCAGTATGAGGTACAACTACAAGACCTACAAAGGCATCATCCACGATGCGCAGACGAATCAGGAGGGGATGAACATCGTGGGGGAAAAGGGAAAGTTCTTTGGGACGGGCAACGACTCGACGAAGCACAACGTAATTTACAACAAAAACGCCATTTTCTCTACCTGTGACCTGGAGCATCCGCATTTCGGCATTCGCAGCAACAAACAAAAAATCGTGCAGGACAAAGTGGCGGTGGTTGGCCCTTGCAACCTCATCATTGGCGACATCCCCACG
>JBGSWN010000239.1:0-28479 GCA_041752395.1 Saprospiraceae bacterium
TTCCCTTTTCACTTTCTCAGGACAAACGGTAAAAGCTACCGACGGCACGCCTGTCGCTGGCGCTCAGGTTGTTTTGAAAAATGGAGAAGGAACATTCTCGACCATGTCCGATGGCAACGGCAATTTCAATTTGGTTGATGTTTTCGGCGGCGATTACTCGTTGTACGCTGGAGCTTGGGGATACATCACCGCCGATTTGAACATCAATATCGGCTCCGGCACACTGCCTCCCGTGGTTGAATTGTCAAAAGGCTATTATGACGATTTCGCCTTTGATTTCGGCTGGGCAACCATTGACGCTGCGCAAACTGGTGAATGGGAATTAGGCGAACCCGTTGGCACGGCGAACGGCAACAACCAATCAAACCCTGACTTTGACCTTCCGAACGATTTTGGCGACCAGTGTTATGTGACTGACAACGGCGGTGGGGGAGCAGGCGACAATGACGTGGACGGTGGTTCGGTAACGCTGACCAGCCCCATCATGGACCTCACTACTTATAACCAGCCCGTCTTAAAATACAGCACTTGGTTTTTCAATGCTGGTGGCACGGGCACTCCCAACGACAACCTTGTGGTTAGCATCAGCAACGGCATGGAGGTGGTTACTTTGGAGACCATATCACAATCGGGCAGTGTATGGCGCCCAGAATCTGAGTTCGACCTCAATGGAATGATCCCCATCACCAGCACCATGCAAATCAGCTTTGTGGCCAGCGACAACAACCCCGGCCACCTCGTGGAAGCTGCTGTGGATGGGTTCAAAGTAGATGACGTTTCGCCATACCCCCTTTTCAATGCAAGCACAACGACTGGCTGTTTGCCTTTCACCGTGCAGTTCATGGATAATTCCGACACGACCTTCATCTGGAACTGGACATTCGAAGGTGGTACGCCAGCTACTTCCACGGAACAAAACCCAACGGTCACTTACAACACAGCGGGTACTTTCAACGTGACCTTGCAAGTAAAAACCCAAACAGCCAGTGAGTACACCATTGAACGCACAAATTATATTACGGTAGGCCAAGCGCCGACGGCTGGTTTCACAAAAATATTGACGGGCAACCTGGTTGATTTAACGAATACCGCTGTTGGTGCAACAAGTTATGCCTGGGATTTTGGCGATGGGAACACCAGTGCCGCAATAAACCCAAGCCATATCTACTCAGTCACCGGTGATTTCACCATCACGCTGATCGTCACCAACGCATGTGGCACAGCTATTTTCAGCGACAACGTCACCGTTTCGGTCGTTCCGCCTACGGCTACTTTTACCCCAAGCAGCACGAGCGGCTGCGTGCCTTTCACCGTGAACTATACCAGTGCTCCCGTTGGCAGCCCAGACACGTACAGCTGGACTTTCCCAGGTGGCACACCAGCCACCTCCACAAACCCGAACCCGACGGTCGTGTACAACTCGGCAGGCACCTACAGTGCTCAACTCACGGTAACAAACGCAGCTGGCAGCAACACCGGAACGCTGAACCAGGGCATCACTGTCAATACAGCGCCCACGGCATTATTCAGTTTTGGGGTAAACCAATTCAATGCGGCTTTCACGAACAATTCTGCTGGCGCAACGAGCTACACTTGGACTTTTGGCGACGGCAGCACCAGTACGCAGGCCAACCCAACCCATACGTTTGCGGCCAATGGTGCTTATGAAGTGACACTGGAAGCAACCAACGATTGCGGTTTCGCCGTATCCACCCAAACGGTCAACATCAACGTTTCAGGCACGGAGTTTTTAGCAGAATCGGGCTACTCGCTGCTAGCCTCCCCGAACCCGTTCAGCCAGCAGCTGACTGTGAGCTACGAACTGCCAAACGATGCGACGGCTGCTAACCTGTTGATTTTCAATGTACTCGGCGAGCAAGTAGGTCAGGTTGCCCTCACGGGTAATGTTGGCAATGCGACCGTTGGTGAAAAAATCGCTGGCAGCGGCGTCTTTTTCCTCCGCCTAGAAGTAAATGGGGAAATAAGCAGCGCTTTGCGGGTTGTGAAGCTTTGAGCTGCGAATTTCGAGTTTCGAGGTGAAACTGCTTAATTCGTGGAAAAGCCGCTTCGGACATCCAGTTCGGAGCGGCTTTTTTCATTGGGAAATTGCTCACCTTTTCCGCTACTTTTGCCCCGCTCGAAACTCATAACTCATAACTCATAACTTTCCTATGTCATTAGTCACAGAATTCAACGACTACCGGGCGAAGATGAACGAGAAGATTTTTGCCCAAAACAACAAGGCGCTCAACCGCTTTTTTGCGCTTGACAAAACAACCTACGAAGCCGGGGCGCTCGACGTAAAAACCAAGGAACTGCTGGGCCTCGTCGCCTCGATGGTGCTCCGTTGCGATGATTGCATCCGCTACCATTTGGGTACCTGCCATTCAATTGGCGTGAGCCGGGAGGAGGTGTTCGAGGTATTTGCCGTGGCAAATCTGGTGGGTGGTTCAATCTGCATCCCGCATACCCGCCGGGCGGTGGAGTATTGGGAGGAACTGGAAGGTGGAAATTAATTTACGATTTACGAATGACGATTTACGAATCCTGTACTGGCAGAGCCGCCAATTTCCAAGCCGAAGCCACTGAATTGCGCAGCAAATATGACCGCTTTTCGTGGGTGCGGCTGTTAGTCTTTTTCTTTGGAATAGGCTTAGCGGTGCTATTGTTCACGGTGCATTGGGCAGTTGGAATCGTGGCGTTGGCGGTATTCCTCGGCGGTTTTTACCAGCTGATGAAATGGCACTTGGGCATCCAAACGGAAGCGGCACATGCCGAACGGTTGGCGGTCATCAATTTGGCGGAAGCGGAAGCACTGGAACACCGCTTTGGCAGCTTTCCCGACGGCGCTCGCTTCCTCAAGACTGACTACCCGAACGCCCTTGACCTCGACCTTTTCGGACCGCACTCGATGTTCCAAGCCTGCTGCCGAGCCACTACGGCCATCGGGCAGGAGCGGCTGGCGCAATACCTGTTGGAACCTGCCACCGTCCCGGACATTGCGGAGCGACAAAAAGCCATCACGGAACTGCGACCCATGCTGGACTGGCGGCAAAACTTCCAAGCCCACGGCCTCGAAACCGCCGACGACCCGAAGCACCTCGACCTGCTACAAGCCTGGCTAAGCGACCCAAATCTTGTGTTCGGCAACCGCTCACTGACCTTGGCCACACGTCTCGGTGCTTGGTGGTTTTTGGTTTGTGCCATACTCTGGGCAACGCTCGTTCCTTGGCCGATTTTCGTTGTATTGCTCACGCCGATTTTTATCATTTTGAAAAAAACGAACGAACAGGTGGCTCGTATCCACTTGCGGACAGCGTATGCGGAGGCGTCCTTGGCAGCGTATGGAAAATTGATGCAACAAATTGAAAATCAAGAATTTGCATCGGGCTTGACCGCTACATTGCGGAGCAAATTACTTGAAAACGGCATCACGTCCTCGCTGCAAGTACAGCGGCTGTCGTACATCATCCGGCAGTTGAACATGCGGTTCAATTTCTTCGCCATCTTCCTCAATATCGGTTCGCTTTGGGATTTGCGCTATGTCCTGAAGCTGGAAAAATGGCGCACTGAAAACCGGGAAAACCTCCCCGCTTGGTTCGATGCCCTTCGGGAAATGGAGGCGCTCTGTAGCCTCGCCGCCCTTTGGCACAACAACCCGGACTGGGTGCTGCCCAATTTTACCGAAAAAAATACCCTCGCCGCCACGGCGCTCGGCCACCCGCTCATCCACCCCGCCAAGCGCCGAACGAACGATTTTTCGATGGAAACCCGTGGGCATATCAAGCTGGTGACAGGCTCGAACATGGCGGGCAAGAGCACGTTCCTCCGCACCGTGGGTTTGAACGTGGTGCTGGCACAGGCTGGAGCGCCTGTTTGCGCAAGCGAATTCTCCTGCGCACCCATGCTGGTTTATACTTCCATGCGCACACAGGATGATTTGTCGGAAAGCACTTCCTCCTTTTACGCAGAACTGAAGCGCCTGAAAGTGATCATCGAGGCGGTGAAAAACGCTGATAATCAAGGACTTCCGGTCTTTTTTCTCCTTGATGAAATCCTGAAAGGCACGAACTCCGTGGACAGGCACACAGGTTCGGCAGCGCTCATTCGGCAGCTCATCCGCTTGCGGGGCGGGGGCATCATCGCCACCCACGATTTGGAGCTTGGCCGCTTGGAAGCCGAGTCGAAAGGCACGGTGGAGAACCTGTGCATGGAAGTGGAAATTAAGGACAGTAAGCTATTTTTTGACTACACCATCAAGCCAGGGGTGAGCAAGAGTTTCAATGCCACGCTGCTGATGCGGCAGATGGGGATTGAGGTGTGAGCGGATTCGATACTTGAGGGCATTTGACATTTTTTAAACATCCCAACCCACGTCTTTTGTAATTCTTACAACTTTGAATTATATTGCCAGCAAATTCGATAATCCACCGTTGTCGAACCAAATTAATAACCCGTTTTTACCACTTCCAATAGCCCATTTTGAGAATGAGCAAAACATCAATACACGCAGAAATCGAAACTGCATCATTGGATAGCGCTCCTTTTTTTAGCTACTCGCCTAGCTTGCCTGCACTGCTGCATGAAAAACACTGCACCTTGGCCATTTCCACCTATCAAGCCGGCAAATTGATTCTTGTGAGTTCCCTCACTGGACAGCATATTAGGATGTTTGGCAAAAACCTGCCAAGGCCGATGGGCATTGGCGTCAATGGCGACAAAATGGCCATCGCTGGCAAGTATGCCGTGGAGGTTTTCGCCAAATCGAGGAGCTTGGCTTATAGTTTTCCTGAGAACCCAAAGCATTTTGACAGTATATATTTCCCACAGGTGACCTACCATACTGGGTTCACGGATATGCACGATTTGGCTTGGGGCGACGATGGGCTTTGGGCCATCAATACTGCTTTTTCCTGTTTGGTTTTGATGGACGAGGGCTTCCATTTTGTTCCAAAATGGCAACCGCCCTTCATCACCGAACTCTTGCCCGAAGACCGCTGCCACTTGAACGGATTGGCGATGATGGATGGAAAACCTGCATTCGTGAGTATGCTTGGAGAAAGCAATACGAAAGAGGGTTGGCGGGGAACGCACCATGAAAAAGGGCTAATCATGGACATCCGCACCAATGAAATAATATTGGAAAACCTGGCCATGCCGCATTCCCCGAGGGTACATAAGGGCTGCCTTTATTTCCTGCTCTCCGCCATCGGGAAGGTGATGAAATATGACTTGGCGACCAAGTCGCTTCATGAACTCAGCGACACGCAGAGCTTCATCCGAGGTTTGGACATTTACGAAAACCTGTTGTTTGTGGGTACTTCCACCATCCGGCAGAGTAGCCGCTCCTTTGCTGACCTGCCTGTTTCAAAAGCCCAATCCTTGGCAGGCGTAAAAATCATAGACTTAACCAGCGGCGAAATACTTGGGCAACTGAATTTTTCGGATAGGGTACACGAGACATTTGACGTAAAAATCATACCCGGCATCATGCGGCCCACCATGGTAGCACCTAGTGAGGCGCTCTCCAATCAGGGAATTATGGCACCTGACGGCTGCAATTTTTGGATGCGGGAAAGAAAAGCATAATCACATTTTTACTAACAATTAAATACTTTACACCATGGTTTTAAAAGCACGGAATGCGTTTATCCCAATGATGGGAATTGCCCTGGCCCTTCAAGCAGGCGGCTGCAAAAAGGACAAGGAAAGCAAAACTGACTTGTTGGTGGGCGAATGGGAAGTCATCAAATTGGATGGCGACACCCCAGACTACAAAATCACTTTTGAGTTCCAGAGCGACAAGGACATGAAACTTTGTACAACTGATGAGCAATACAATCTTTCTTATTGCTACAATGGTGGCTGGGATTGGGCTAGCTCAAAACAGGACGAAGTTGACCTTGACTGGAAAGATAGCAGTGGAGACAGCTACAATGCCAGCATCCAAATTGACAAATTGTCGAAGGATGAGTTGGAAGGCCAACTCACTTCCGACGGTGATACCTACGATGTCATCATGGAAAAAATTGACTAATAATTATGAGCGGGGCAAGCGCTTCCCAAGCTGTTTGCCCCGCTCATTTTAGCCTCATATTCACTCCTTTTCCAAAGCCCTCGCTGGTCGTAGCGTCCCTCCTGGTTGCGCCTTTGATTGCAGCCTTGTTGGCTTGTCTTTTTTAGGAGTAGCTGGCACGGATTTCTTCGGATGCACCAGTTTCATTTCCTGAATCAACCTCGTAGCCCCAGCGTATTTGTCCACTAAAAACAGGACATATCTGGCATCCACCATAATATTCCGGCAAATGCTGACATCATAATTATAATCGGACATGGTACCCTCCCATACTCGGTCGAAATTGAGTCCGATAAGGTTGCCATTGGCATCTATGGCGGGGCTGCCGGAGTTGCCGCCTGTCGTGTGGTTTGAGCCAAGAAAACATACTGGTAACTTGCCGCTTTCACCATACTGGCCGTAGTCTTTTTTTTCATATAGCTCCCGCAAACGGGCAGGCACATCAAATTCATAATCACCGGGCACATACTTTTCCATTACACCATCGAGATAGGTCTGGGCGGAATAAGTCACGGCGTCTTGCGGGTGGTAGCCCTGCACTTGGCCGTAGCTGCAACGCATGGTAGAATTGGCATCCGGGTAGAATTTTTTATTGGTAAAAACCTCCATCTGCGCCCGCATATAAGTGGATTGCAGGTTGTCAATCTGGTCGTTATACTCATTGTACTTGGGGCTGATTTTCTGGGTATATACGTCCCGGAGGTTGATGACTAGCTGACAAATCTGTTGACTGATAACACCTCGCAGCACTTCATCATGCGGCTTGTCAAGCAGTGCAAATGCGGCAGTTGAGTCGAGAATAGTGGCATCCTTAAACATATTGGCTGCAAACTGCTCATAGCTGCCACCGGCGTTCGCCAGCATTTGCGTCAGCGTAGTTGATTCAAAATCCTTGTTCGTATGCTTGACCAAAACCTCCATTTGCGCTGCAAATACCTTTTGGTCAATTTCAGGGCGGTAGTTTTTGTAAAAACCAGCCAGCCAAGGCTTTAAGTCTCGAATCTCATCGGAAAGCCCTGCCATACCGTTTTTATCATAAGCCTTCATCAGGTTGGCAAAACGACCAGCAAGTCGCAATATCTCCACATTGCTGCCCAATATTTCATCGTAATAAGCCTTCGCCTCGGCATACGGCGTGATGTCCCGATAAAGCTGCTCGAACTGGGGCAGCAGGTTTTGGTACTTGGTAAATTTGGGGTTGGTGAGCACGATTTTCTTGAAATCGGCCTCGTACTGTTCCTTTTTTGCGACAGCACCCGTTTTGTGGAGACCGAGTATTTCGCCCTGCCATTTCTTCCAAGCATTGGCGAGACTTGCCTGCTTGCTGGCATACTGGATTTTCACCTGTGCATCGGCCCGCATGGCGCCGTCCCAGATGGCCAATGTCTTGTCCCGAACCATGACCCGTGCGGGGTCGAGAACATCGGCGAGCTGCGAGATAGCATAACTTGGCAGGTACTCGTTCGTGCGACCGGGGAAGCCGAAAACCAGCGTGAAATCACCTTCGGAAACGCCGTCCAGACTGATGGGCAGGAAATGCTTGGGCTTCATCGGCACGTTATCGGCGCTGTACTCGGCGGGCAGGTTGTTCTTGTCGGCATAGATGCGGAACATGGAAAAATCGCCGGTGTGGCGGGGCCAGACCCAGTTGTCCGTATCCGCCCCAAACTTACCGACACTTGATGGTGGCGTACCCACCAACCTGATGTCTTTATAAGTGACCGTTACGAACATAAAGTATTGATTACCAGCGAAAAATGGGCGAATCATGGACTCTTCATAAGTCTCCATTTTGGCTGCTTTCTTGATGGCATCGAGGTTCTTGTCAATCGTGCTTTGGCGGGTCTTTTTGTCCATATCCTCCGTCACACCAGCCAGCGCTGCTGCCGTCACGTCTTCGATTCGGGAGATGAAAGTGACGGTAAGGCCGGGGTTCGACAGCTCGTCTTTGAGCGTTTTTGCCCAAAATCCATCTTCGAGGTAATTGTGTTCCAGTGTCGAGTGCGACTGTATCTGCCCAAAACCACAGTGGTGGTTGGTGAGCAGCAGTCCTTGGCCACTGATGATTTCCGCTGTGCAGCCGCCGCCAAACTGAACGATGGCGTCTTTGAGCGAACCTTTATTGACAGAGTAGATGTCCTCGGCGGTCATTTTCATGCCAAGGCTCTGCATTTCGGCCTCGTTCAAAAGGCCGAGCAGCATGGGCAGCCACATGCCTTCTACGGCGAAAGCGAAGCGGACGATGAATAAGAAGGTTAGGGAAAGGATGAGTTTTTTCATGATTTTGAATTTGTCACTAATGTCATTGATTATTGAAGTCATTGGTCATTTGCAGGGGCGAAGATAAGGAGTGAGGGTGAAAGATTGGAATTGGAGAATGTTGGGTTGGATTTTGAGAACCAAAATTATAGCCCGATGTTGTACTACCAATTGCAAAATATAAACAAAAATAAAATGTTTAAATCGATAAAAATACTACTATTGCTCTCTTTTTTCACGGGGTGCTTAAATGGTCCAGACAAAGAAGTTCATATAATACCTAATGGGTATATTGGATTGATAACAATTATTTATGCACAACCAATTGGCATTCCTGAAGAATACGATAGCCTAAGGAGAAGGGTGTATAGAATTCCTATAAACGGTATATTACATACTCAATTTACTAAAAACCCTGGTTGTTTCTCCCTGAAAGATAGAGTGTTTTACTATGCTGATTCTGCGCAATTGAAACAATTGGATTGGTTCACTGGAATTAACCCAAAATACAGGGATATAAAAAAATCTATTGAAGACTATCCTGATTCTATCTGTTCCGGAGGGATAATGTTAGCAAGTCGTGGCAATGCAATAGATTTAAAAAAAGGAATTTTTAAAGAATGGGATGAATTAACTTATTCAGTTGATACACTAAAGAATTTTTAAAAACAATTCTGTAATTATTAGCTTAGCACGGACTGACAGTCCGTGTTATATCACCAATCTCTTAGAAATTACTAAGAGCACTAATCTCAATTGATTTTGGCGCAATCATTGAATATAGAAGGTTTGGACATCTTCAACCGCTTCAAAACAACTCGTTTTCCCACCATAAACGGTTGATATGGCCTTTAACCAAATCCATCTTCCTGTATGAGACCAACCTTACTCTATCTGCTTTTGTTGTTCGGCTTCGGTGCCGCCAATGCCCAAACTGCCTACGATGAAAACGCCAATGTACCACACAAGTATTACGAGCTATCCTTAAAATTCATCAAGGAAACACCCGGTTTCACGCCCCCCGTTGCATCAAGGGCACTTGGCTACACTGGGCTTTGCCTCTACGAATCCGTGGTACACGGGATGCCGAATTACCAATCGCTGGTCGGTGACCTGCCAGAATTCAACGCCATGCCACAGCCTGAAAACGCCATCTACAGTTGGTCGGTCGTCGCCAACAACGCCATGGCATTCCTGCTAGACAGCCTTTTTGACAACAAATCCTTGGACAACAAGATTTTGCTGTACGCTGCCCGCACCGACATGAACATCGCCTTGCAGGCACAGCTGCCCACCGATGTCTATGAGCGTTCGGTTCAATATGGCGAGGCAGTCGGGCTGGCCATTTTTGCTTATAGCAAGACCGAGAGTGGCTATCGGGGCCAGTACAAGAACTTCCCTGCGAGCTATGTGCCACCATCAGGCAACGAGTTTTGGGCTCCACTTCCCAATCAAGTTGCCTTGCAGCCTTACTGGGACCAAAACCGGGCTTTCATATCAAAAAACGTAACAGCGGGAAGCTTGCCGCCGCCGCCGCCTTCGTTCAGCATGGAACCCACATCTGTGTTTTTTGCCTATGCTAACCAAGTTTACGCAACGAGCTTAACCCTAACCCAAGACCAAAAGGATATAGCCTCGTTTTGGGCAGATGCTGGTGGCACATTCACGCCACCGGGCCATAGCATCAGCATGTTGCGCCAAATACTCAGGCAGGAAAACTGGGATTTGGGCCATTCTTCATTGGCCTACGTCAAAATGGGACTCTCCCTCAGCGATGCATTTGTCGCTTGCTGGAAAACCAAGTATATCTACAATCTTTGCCGTCCGGTCTCTTATATCCGTGCAAATATTGACCCGACATGGAGTTCGTTCATCGGCACGCCACCATTCCCAGAGTACCCTTCGGGCCACTCCAGCCAATCGGGTGCTTGGAGCGTCATCATGACCCATCTTTTTGGGGATGATTATGCCTTTAGTGACAGCACTTATGCCGCTACCTTGGGCGTTCGTTCTTTCACCGATTTTGAGTCCTGCGCTCAAGAGACTGCCATTTCAAGACTGTATGGTGGCATCCACTATGAGTTTGGCAACCAAAACGGCAGCTATTTGGGACAAACCATTGGCGAGAATGTGATTAACTTATTTCAACAGGTTTCTTCGACCAAGGCTCGGCCAGCGGAATTGCAGGCATTGCAGTTGTTCCCGAACCCAGCATCAAGACAAGTTTATATAAAAAATTCAAGTGCCAACATGGCCGCTATGAAGGTCGTTTCATTGACAGGCCAAATTGTCAAACAAGGCGATATAGAAGGCAATGCTATTGATTTGGAAGGCTTGACTTCTGGCCTTTACATTGTCACTATTTATGATAAAACAGGTTTGCCAGTAGGCCAGCAGAAACTGGCGGTACAGTAAAACAATAGGAAAATATCAATGTGAAAAGCAACCGGATGACCCTTGGTCATCCGGTTGTTCTTTTTTAGCTACTTTCACTTTTTTGCATCAATTCCACCCGCTTTTATCACCAAACCCATTAAATTCGCCCCGAAACAAGTTTCAAGTTTCGAGTTTTGAGTGATGCAAGGCCCCAACTCAAAACTCGCAACTCGAAACTCAAAACTCCACGTCGTGAATAGTATCATCACCGACCGCTTCGTCAATTGCCACAACAAACTTCGGGAGGACGGGAAAATCCGCTCCAGCCGCATGTTTGCCCTGACCCTCGACTACCTGCCGCAGAGCCTCAGCGAAATCCTCAAAGGCCGTCGTGACGTGACCATTGAGTTGCTGCGCAAGGCGGTAGAGGAATACAATTTCAACCCCGTGTACCTGTTCACTGGCGAGGGGACGATGTTCATTTCGGGGGAAGAAAACAAGAGTTTCCGCACCCTGACGCTCGTGACGGACACCAGTAACGACGAGCGAATCGTGCATGTGCCCGTGCCTGCCCAGGCGGGCTATGCCGGGGAGCAACTCGACCCCATTTTTTTCGAAGACCTGCCCACCTACACCCTACCCGACTACAAGTACAAAGTCGGCACGCACCGCTCCTTTGACGTGAGCGGCGATAGCATGGAACCAACGCTTTTTGAGGGCGACAAGGTGGTGTGCAGCTTCCTGGAACCGAGCTATTGGGAGACGAGCCTCAAGGACAATTACTGCTACGTCATCGTCACCCGAGGCGATGTGGTGGTGAAACGGGTGTACAATCAAATCCGCACAGGCCGCTGCCTGGAACTGCATTCCGACAATGAATTTTACCAGCCCTTCAACGTGCCCATCGGCGACGTGCGGGAAATCTGGTACGTACGGGCGAAAATCAGCCCGTTCCTTCCTGCGCCGGCTAGTTTGCAAAACTTGATGCGCACGGAAATGTCGGAATTGACGAAGGTGATTCAGCAGCAGAGCAAGTTGATAGAGAATTTGTACCAAACCATCGAAAAATTGGCGGCGAAGTGATTGGTTGATTGGTGATTTGTTAATTGGTGATTGGTGACTAGTGATTTGTGATTGGTTGACAGAAACAAACTTGGGAAATGGGAAATAAAAGTTTCACAGATTTAGATGTTTACAAGGAATGTCGGAAGTTCCGAAAAATGATTTCGGACCTCGTGAAACAGCACTTCCCTGACACAGAGAAATTTTTGTTGCGACCGCAAATATTGGACGCATCAAGGTCCATTACAGCTAATATTGCCGAAGGGCATGGAAGATATTATTACCAAGATGACATAAAATTCTGTCGCAATGCCAGGGGTTCCTTGGAAGAGACACTGGAACATTTAATCACTGCTTTCGACGAAGGATATTTACCACAAGATTTGCTCAAGAAAACAAAACTCCAATACGATACCTGTTTAAAACTTCTAAACGGTTATATCCGTTACCTTGGTGAATCAAAAAGAGGTGAAAACGAAGCACCTCCCAACTAATCACCAGTCACTAATCACTAATCACTAATCACTAATCACTAAATTATGAAAACGCATAAAATCCACGGCGTCGTCACCTTCCAGCACCTAGGTACTGGCTTTTGGGGCATCATTGACGACCACGGTCGGGAATGGCGGGCTATCAATATGCCCGAACAGCTCAAACATGCTGGCAAGGCCGTAAACGTCACCGTCAAAGAAGTGAACGAAGGCATGTCCATCTTCATGTGGGGCACACCCGTGGAGATTGTGACGTTTAACACTTGAATCTTTGGGTTGATGAAGTTGATAAGGGTTGATAAGGGTTGATTTGCGCCCATATCAACCCTTATCAACCGTTATCAACCCTTATCAACCAATTTATCAGATGAGAATCACCATTTTCGGCGCTACCGGCATGACCGGCAAGCGAGCCATTGACGAGGCACTGGCCCACGGCCATGAGGTTCGGGCCTTTGGCCGCAATGTTTTCGAAGCCCTCAGTACCGAGCGGGAGCGCCTCGAACTTTTCAAAGGCGGCGTACTCAGCCACGGCGAGGTGGAAGATGCCGTAAAAGGAGCCGATGCGGTCCTCTCCTGCCTCGGCGGCGGCATAGACGGCACCGACCGCACCCGTTCACTTGGCATAAAAACCATCGTGGAGGCCATGAAAAAGAAAGGGCCGAAGCGAATCATCGCTATTGGCTCCTTTGGCATTTTGGATACCAAAGAACCCGGCAAATTGGCTTACCAAATGCCCGGCTACCCTTCCACCTTCAAGGCCGTGGCCGTTGAGCACCGAGAAGCTTGGGAACACCTCGCCGATTCTCCGCTCGATTGGACGGTGCTTTGTCCCCCACAAATCAAGGATGAACCCGCCACTGGCGAATACAACCTCTTACTTAATTTCCCGCCCGAAGGTCAAAATTGGGTGACAGCGGGCGATTTGGCCGATTTTATGATGAATGCCTTGAAGTCAAACGAGTGGGTAAAAGCTAGGGTTGGAATTGCGGCGAAAGCATGATGGTTTTTGGTTTTTGGTTTAGGGTTTATGGGAGTGCCTGCCATGAACCCGAAACCAAAAACCAAAAACCATTACGAGTTATGGCTACCTTTAAACGATTTGAAGATATTGAGGCTTGGCAGCTTGCAAGGGAATTATGTAAATTGGTTTTTAAAGTTACCTCAAAAGGAGATTTTGCAAAGGATTTTACTTTAAAAGACCAAATTAAGCGCTCTTCCGGTTCTTCGATGGACAATATTGCAGAAGGATATGAAAGAGACGGAACAAAGGAATTTATTAATTTCTTGAGTATTTCAAGGGCATCAGCAGCAGAAGTTCGTTCGCAAGCATATCGGGCTTTAGATTTTGGATATATAGCAGAAGCTGAATTCAAAGAAATCTATACCCTTGCCGAAAGGGTTAGCAAAGCCGATTTTGGCCTCATGAACTATTTGAAAAACTGTGAGTTAAAAGGTGTTAAATGGAAGTGAAACGGTTTTTGGTTTTTGGTTTTTGGTTTCGGGGAGCGGCTGCTAAAAACCAAAAACCTAAAAAAGATTCAAGGCAAACAATGACCAATACAGCAGCCCCTTCCCCGAAACCATAAACCATAAACCTAATAAAGATTCAAAGCAGACAATGACCAATACAGCAGCCTCTTCCCCGAAACCAAAAACCCGAAACCATAAACCATAAACCTAATAAAGATTCAAGGCATAATATGACCAATATAGCAGCCTCTTCCCCGAAACCAAAAACCCGAAACCAAAAACCAAGTTGGCGTTTCCGCCGAGCCTACCGCACCGCTTTCACCGTCATGTTCAGCTACCTCTGGCTGAGTTTTGTGAAGCGGTTCATTTCCAAAAAGAAATACGAAAAACGCCAAATGGCGCTCCACATCCGCAATGCAGAGCGGGTGAAAACGGCGATTTTGGAACTAAAGGGGTTGTTCATCAAAATCGGGCAACTGCTGTCGGTGCTGGGGAATTTCCTGCCGGAGGAGTTTCAGAAGCCGCTCGAATCCTTGCAGGACAAGATACCGCCACGCCCCATCGAGGAGGTGCGGGAGCGGCTGATGAAGGAATTCGGGAAAGGCCCGGAGGAACTGTTTGCCCGTTTCGATGAGCTGCCGCTGGCCTCGGCCTCCATCGGGCAGGCACACCGGGCGACGCTGCACGATGGCACGGAGGTGGTGGTGAAAGTACAGCACGCCAATATTGAAGAGATGGCACTGGTGGACCTCAAAATCATGCAGCAGCTCGTCAAAATCCACAACTGGTTTTACGATATAAAAGGCTTCGATTATGTCTATTCGCAGGTGCGGCAGATGATAGAGGAGGAGCTGGATTTTGCGAAGGAAGCCATCGCCATGCAGCGCATCGCCGAGCATTTGCGGAGCGAAGAAAAATTCGAAATTCCGAAGATACACCCCGCCTATTCCACCGGACGGGTGCTGACTACCACTTGGCACAGCGGCGTCAAAATCGCTGAACTGCCGCAGCTCGAAGCTTGGGGGCTCGACCGCAGAGACCTCGCCACCCGCCTGCTTCGGGCCTACTCCCACATGCTTTTCAAGGATGGCTACTACCATGCCGACCCGCATCCCGGCAATATTTTGGTGAAACAAGACGGCACCATCGTGCTGCTCGACTTCGGGGCCGTGGCGGAGCTGTCCGACAATTTCCGGACGGGGTTCCAGCGCCTCATCGAAGCGGGGGTGAAGAACGACACGGACGCCATGATTGAAGCTGCAAGGATGCTCGGCTTCATCGCAAAGGGGCAGGAAGCCAGCGAAATGGCCGAGAAAATGATTGACGCCATGCGCAATTTCCTGCAAAACGAGGTGCAGATGGACGGCCTCAATTTCAAGGACATCAAGGTGAACCCGCTAAACAACAGCCTCACCGACCTCATCAGCGAAGTCGGCCTGAGCGGCATCGCTGGCACGGTGCAGGTGCCCAAGGAATGGGTGCTCCTCAACCGCACCATCACCCTGCTGCTCGGCATCTGTACCACCCTCGACCCCACGCTGAACCCGCTCGACGTGGTGCGCCCCTACGCCCGTGATTTTGTGATGGGGGAAAAAGACAGCATCGCCACCGTCGTGAAGGGCATCCTCAAACGCACCGTCACCACCTCGCTCGGCCTCCCCGACGAACTGCACCGGGTGCTCCTCAAAATCGAAAAGGGCAAGCTCGAAACCCGCACCCCCGACATCCGGGAGGCGGCCAAGCTGCTCTACCAATCGGGGCAGCAGTTCCTGCTGGCCATCATGGCCATCGCTTCGGCTTATTTTGGCTATTTGTTTTATGAAAAAAACGAGCTGGTGGGCGAGCGATGGGGCTTTGGTTTGGCGGCGTTTTTCCTGTTGTTGTTGTTGCGGTCGTTGCGGCGAGGGAATAAAATAAGGCAAAAGTTGGATTGAATACGGTTTATGGTTTAATATGGTTTCGGGGAAGGGGCTGCTGTATTGGTCGTTGTTTGCCTTGAATTTAGTGTAGTTTATGGTTTTTGGTTTCGGGGAAAGTGCTGCTATATTAGTCATTTCATGCTTTAAACCTTAATTAAATTTCGGCCTTTGGCATATACACTTTGCGCAAATAGGTTTTGCGCAAATCAACTTTTTATAAGCCCTTATAAACCTCATCAAACCTGTTCGGCATTTGCACGACCTGTCCCGACCCTTCGGGAAAAGCTATTATAGTTCTTTGGATAACTTGTTGAGTAATTACTATTGCGGCTGCGCTACAAAGTTCCTCCCGCAGATAACGCAGATTTACGCAGATTTTTCCAAAGGAAAAATCATAAAAATCATCTGCGTAAATCTGCGTTATCTGCGGGAGGGAAAACTCAATCTGTTGGTCAAAAAACTATAGTTTGCAATTTAACAGCCTCTCCCAAAAACCCAAAACCATAAACCATATTAAACCTATAAAATCACCCCACTATAATCGGGTCGGCGCTCACAAAATTGCTCGTGCCTTTTGCATCGACCGCCTGTAAGCTGATGACATAGGAATCACCCGATACCAGGCCATTAATCTTTATGCCTGTGCCCGATGGACTGTTGAAAGTATAGGATTCTCTAGTCTTTTCATTATATACCATGACATTTACTGACTTAGTACCCCTTTGTTTACGGCAATTGGCGATTAATTCTCCTGCTAATTCGCCACGGCGTACCCGCACATTAGATGGCTGGTCGGGCGGGCCCGTCATACGTTGGCGGGTGCGCACAGAAGGGAATTTACTGGATAATTGCTTTATTTCATCATCAGGAAAAAGCATAATGACATAGCGGCCATTGCGTTGGAGCATTTTCACAATCTCCGCCATAATGCCATCCCGTTTTTTTCGGTCAATGGTGCTCAGTTCCTCCCTGTTCTGTAGGTAGGGCCTTAATTCGTCCAGCTTGACTTGGATTTCGGTAAGCTTTACGGGCGGGTTCGGAAAAGTCTCAACCATTTCGGTCATGGCGGTGACGATATTCTCGCCATTGGTGTGAAAGTCGTTTGGACTTTCCCTGCTTAGGTTGGTCGTGATAAAATCTGGCATGAGGGTATGGTTTTAGCGGCAAACAGACTATAAGCGTGGCCCACGAATCAGCTAAAACGGAAGTAAAATAGTGCGCCTACTAGCTTGGAATCCATTACCTTTTGATGAATATCATAAAAACCAAGATTCATGCCAGATGCTCAAACTAAAACCACTGCACCTTGGCAAATTCGTATATTTTAAAAAAATTAAAAACAAAATTTATTGTAAATCAATTAATTAGAGCGTCCAATCAAAGTTTTTGCTCTCAAAATTTTTTGCAAAATATTTTTCAGTTAAGTCAACAGTGATTCACTGTTGATTTACAGTGAATCATTGTTGACTTACTTTGAACCACAGTTGACTTACTTTGATTCTCTTCCTGCGTACTTTAAGTCACTTCCTGCATACTTAAATTCAATGTTGGTGCGAAGAAAATTAGCCTAGCCACGAAGATATTTTCTGACTGCATAGGTAGGTTCAAAGAATGCAATAGCTGGAATGTTTCCGGTTTAGGGCAGCTTGGGTTGCACGTACTTTGACTCATGGGTGGGGCAAAGGCTTTTACTCTTCATTCACTATTTTGCTCTCTTTCACCTTAGTTATAATAACAAAAAAAAGTGACTGACAGGTGAGCAAGTGGAAAAGAGCGGCAATCTCGGCAAATTTTTTTTTCATCTTCAATGTTAAATTTTTAGCACATGCTTGCTTGTTTAGAGAAAATATTCTTACATTGCCAACGTATTGTTTATATGCTTACCCACCGTTTTACATTGCACCCAGTTGATATTAGACTGGGCTAAATCCTTATTGAACATTGCTCAACCGATTTCTAAACTTTTTAAATACAATTTTTATGAAAGCACATTGTTTCTCGAAGCTAGCAAATCTTTTTGCAATGCATCATCTTTCCTTCAATTTTTCCAAATCAAATTTCAAATGGGTCCAAAACGGCGTTCTTCTAATGTTAATTTTGATGGCAAATTTTGCCTCTGGGCAAAGTTGTGACGGAGAAGCATCTCAATGCAGTTCTATTTCACTTGCCAATAATTCACTACAAATCGGTAACCTCATTGCTGATGACTGTAGTATTCAAAAATTGCCTGTATTTTTTCAAAATTCGATCGCTGGGACGCAGATTTCTTTTCAATATTTACATGCAAAGTTTAAAATCGTTGGCGATGCGCAATTTGACTTAACTGGTGGTATAACCTACACTACCAATGTTCTCACAAGTTACACTCAAGGAGACACATACTGGACTGTAACTCCAGACGGCAAAACACTTGATTGGTATGTTTTCTGCGATGACGATGCATCACCAAACGGAGGCTACCATCGCATGAATGTGGGAACCAGCTCGTCACAAAAAACTATTTTCAATGTCAATGTTCTGGCTGACCCCTTTAATTCAAGTGACCCAAATGACTATTTAAGCATAACGATTGAATTTGCAGAGGTAACAGGATTGGGAGGCTCAGGAAACATTGGAACTTGTTCAGAAACTTGTTGTGGCTTGCCTTTTAACAATATCAGCCCTACCTCTGGATATGCCTCTGCTTGCAGCAACAACCTGACAGGCAAATTCCTGACAGCAGTGCCATTCCCTGCTTCCCCAGCCGATCCAGAAGAAATCACACATTCCCTTGTTATCGAAAATACGGGGTCAAGTATTAACTACGATGAGTTGGATTTGCGCATCAGGTTTACAGACAAATTTGAAAATTTACCGCCGCTTGGAATTGCCCAAACTTCAGGATATTTACCAATTAATTCTTATGCAATTGACGATGAAAATGGTGCAGCTTCTGGTGAAACTGGAACCTATTATTACAAGTTTGGTGCAGGCACCTTGGTGAATGGTGACAACCCCTTATTGGATTTGCTTGTCCTTGAACCGCTAGGAGGATTTGAAAATCTACTTGGCCAAGGTAAAATTGTTGTCGAATACATTAGAATAAAGACTTCTGGTGCTTCTGACTGCTGTAAGATAATGGATGCTACAACAGTTAATTGTGTATTTTCAGGTGAACCACTATGCGATGATGACCA
Organism: Saprospiraceae bacterium; assembly: GCA_041752395.1. GTDB lineage: Bacteria > Bacteroidota > Bacteroidia > Chitinophagales > Saprospiraceae > UBA6168. The sequence goes on from JBGSWN010000239.1 coordinate 18,836, forward strand.
CATGACCATCCGGATTGATGAGCCGCAAAGCAGTCCTTCCGGGCCTTGCAACACAGGATTTACTGTAGATTTTAATATTTTAGGGACTGGTAATCTATATTTGGAAGAGCTTTACATGGAGATTGATGTTGAAACCTACGGGATGTTGGATTTTTCGGAAATCATTGCCAGTGATGCTTCGCTTAGTTGTGTAAATGCAACGAGTTGCCCCAACAGTGGCTGTTCGACTGTGTGCAACAATGGCAAAATTATCATAGACTTTTCAGATGCAATGTCCCCATTGTATGTAAATAACTATGATTTCTTTGATGTCTTGTTTGATGGGAACAACGGTGGCATTTCGAGCATCAATGTCACCAAACTTAAGATAAAGGAAGTCGGCAGCGATGCTTGTATCCCTAATTTCTCAATTTACTCTGGATTGACATTTCCAATTGAAAAATGCGACTATTGCAACGACGTGAATGCGACAACAGATGTATTTGCAGGCTCAGCCACTTTAAATTCCGCTTGCGAATCAGGGTTCTCCCTTTACCTTGACTTGGGATCGGGGACGTACGATGAAGTTGAAATGGAATTTGACCTTTCCTTGGTTGGAAGCGGATCGGTTAGCATTAATACCATCAAATCTGCATCCTTCTGTGATGCCTTGTCGAATAGCACCTGCGATCCGGGTTCAGGTTCTTCTAACTGCATGGAGATTTCCGGAAACACGGTCAACTTGCATTACTGCGGAGGTACATTCACTGGTACAAAAAGAATTGACATTGCCTTGAGTGGAACCGGAATGGTTTCTGGCATAAATTTCACTTTGCTTAAAGTAAAGCCAGTAGGCGAACAATTGTGCGATGTTCTCTATGAAGGTGCCGAACCCGGGGTTTTCCCTATGGTACCCTCAGGCCCAAGTTGTCCTGACTGGAATTTGTATGGCCATGTTAAAACTGAGCTGCATGTGGGTATAGACCTCGCTGAAATTTGTGTGACAGAAGATGAGTTGGATGCTCCTTCAAATTCCAACGATTTTGAATATACCTGTGTTAGTGCTATACAAACTGAATTGAGCGATGGCGGCAATAATGGAAGCTATCAGGCTACGTTTAATGCACAATCAGATTCAAAATTTCTGACGCCTACTAGAAATTGTAATTCCATAAATGGTGTTAGCACATTCGACCTAATACTTATCTCAAAACATGTACTGGGTTCTACACTATTGAATTCTCCTTATAAAATTATTGCCGCAGATGCTAACCATTCTGGCGGTGTTTCAACTTTTGACATAGTAGCAATAAGGAAACTTATCCTAAGCATTGATACTGAATTTCCTAAGAATAGTTCTTGGAGGTTTGTGGACAAGGATTACACCTTTCCAGATCCCGCAAATCCTTGGTCGGCAACATTTCCCGAATTCATTGAAGTCTCCCTTGTTGAAACGCCACCCACCATTGAAGGCTGGGAGTTCATAGGCATAAAAATTGGAGATGTAAACAATAGTGTGATTGTGACTCCAGGTATTGATGATTGTACTGATCCTTTTGCACCTCCGAGCGCCCCGGTCGATAGGGAAAAATCCATTTTTACTGTTTCTATCACCAATAATCTAAAAATGAAAGCTGGTGACGATGGGTGGATAGATTTTGCGATCAATGGTGAACAACCTATCGCAGCATGGCAGCTTGGCCTTTTATTTGACACTAATATCTTGCAGATTGATGAAATCAAGACAAATCCTTTCTTACCAGGTTTTAATGTGGAGGATAATTTTGGCACAACGGAAATAATGGATGGAAAGCTAAGGTCATTATGGTACACACCTGACGGTATTACTCCACGAAATTTTGGCAAAAATGAAATCATCTTCAGTGTGCATGTAACAGCACTTCGTGACATCAATGATGCTTCTAATGCCATTTCCATAGCCAATAACGTATTAAAAAGCCTTGCCTATTCTGAATCAGGAACGGAATACAGTTTAGGCATTGATAAAGCAGATAGCAATTCTTTGGGGGGTCAATCCGACAAACCCATTGCTAATGTAGTTCCAAATCCATTTTCAAATAGAGTTGCTTTCGATCTTGCTATTCCTCAGGCTGGTTTAGCACATATCGCCATTTACAACCAGTTGGGGGCGATTGTTGCCTATTGGGAAGGTGAGGTATCCGAATCCGAAAAGCAGGTCGTTTTTGATAGAACTGACAGTTGGGGCACTGGTATTCTCAATTATGTCGTAAAAACTTCTACCCAGACTACTTCGGGAAGAATTGTTAAATTTTAAAAATCTAAACTAAAATAGAAGGAGTCGGTCATCGCTAACCGGCTCCTTGCTATTTTTCCACAAAATCTACATCTCATGAATTTACAAATCTCAAAATTTATTTTCGTATTTATTACCAATCTTCTCCTCCTTTCAGAATCCAATGCCATAACTATTTTTGTCAATTCCGCCGTCACTGTGACAGGGGACGGTACTTCCTGGCCTAATGCTTATCTTAATCTACAAGATGCACTCGCCGCCTCACAGTACGGCGATGAAGTATGGGTGGCAGCAGGTACTTACTACCCAACGACGACAACCAACCGCAATATTTCCTTTGAAATCCCCAACGGCGTGAAGCTATATGGTGGCTTTTCAGGAAATGAAATAGCTTTAAGCCAGCGAGATTGGCAATTGAATCAGACAATCCTGAGCGGGGACATTGGCACCATAGCCGATGCAGCCGACAATTCCTATACCGTCGTTTACCTTTCGGATGTGGATTCCAGTACCGCTCTGGATGGTTTCACTGTTACCGACGGCAATGCCGACAAAAACTCCGCTGGCGACCCCGTAACCGGAAGGGACAAGTCCGGCGGCGGTGCTTATATTACGTCCAATATCAACGGATTTGCCACTGCTCCCAAGCTTATGAACTGTGTTTTCGTTGCCAACAATTCCGCATGGAACGGTGGGGCAGTGATGGTTTTCAACAAGCAGGGATTTATTGTCAACCCATTTTTCACCTCCTGCAAATTCAGTGGCAATTTTTCTAGATTTGGTGGTGCTGTCAATGTTTATGGGGGCAACGACGGCGACGACCTTATCTTTATGGATTGTGTGTTTGAATTGAATTTTGCACGAAATGGCGGGGCTATGCATTATTACAACCAATATGGTACGCACCGATTGGTGTTGGATAGTTGCCTGTTCGATTCAAATTTCGCAGAAGATAGTGGTGGAGCATATTTTCAAGAAGTAACAAATCCCATAAATACTACCCTATTAGTCAATAGTTGCAACTTTTCTTACAACAGTGCGCTAAGTGGTGGTGGAGTGGCTAGTCTCAGTTTTGTGGACGAATCAAATATAATAATTCAAAAATCGGTTTTCAATGACAATTTTGGCGAAGAAGGTGCTTCCATCCAAAGTTTTGCCGATAATTTTTCAATACTTTCAACTGAATTTAACAGAGAAATAGGATACGCATGTATATCAATTCAATCATCCTCAGTAAATATTTTCGACTGCATATTTAATAAATGTGTAATTAATCAGAATGATGGCTGCTTGTTGAAAGTTGGAGGTTTAGCGGATACATTCAAAATCGTCAATAGTATTTTTTATGAAAATACTTCTGCTTCTGGTGTAGTGAGTATTGCAGGAAATATTAGCTTCTCAATAGCAAATTCAGTGTTTCAGGGAAATTCTCTTAATTCACAAGGCAAGCTTTTTTCGGCAGGTTCAAGCCCATTCTATGCCAATATCTACAACTGCTTGTTTGACGTACCGGATGCTTCTTATTTAACGGTAACTCCAATTACGGTTGGCCCCGGCAACCTCTACAATCTTGACCCCCTCTTCCTAGACACCGCTGCCAATGACTACCACCTCTCCCCCTGCTCCCCCGCCCGCAACGCAGGCAGCAACGCCATCGTAGATTCCCTCGGCATCCTTACGGATATTGAAGGCGCACCACGCATTCAAGGCAGCACGGTGGACATGGGCGCTTACGAGTCACCCGCATTTCAGGCAAGCTCCGCTACGGTGACGACCGCAGCCTGCGGTACTAGCGGCCTCGGCTCGGTCGCCCTCACGCTGGAGAACGGCTGCCCGCCCTTCTTCATCAACTGGTCCTCCCCTTCAGGGGCCGGGGGTGTCATCGCCGATTCTTCCTTGGCGCTGTTGAACCTGCCCGTCGGCAGCCATTCCATCACCATCACCGATGGGCGCATGGAGAGCGATACCATCAGCGTCACCATTCCCACGGCTCCGGCCATTATGGGCAGCGCCAACGCCACCGATATTTCCTGTGCAAGCGGAGTTGGCGGCACGGCCAGCATCGAAGCAGTGGGCGGCACGGGCGCTTTCAGCTTTTTGTGGAGCAACGGGACAATGACCGCCATGGTCACCAATCTGTCAGCAGGCACCTACCAAGTCACCGTCACCGACCAGAACGGCTGCACCCTCACCGATTCCGTCACCGTCGGCATCACCGGCAACCTCTCGGTCGGCCTCAGCATCAGTCCCATCACCTGCGCTGGCGACTCAGATGGCTCGGCCACCGTGCAGCCCATCGGCGGCGCCATGCCCTTCACCTGGCTCTGGCAGAACGCAGAAACCACCCCCACCCTCGATAGCCTGAGCGGCGGCACCTATACCGCCACCGTCACGGATGCTCTCGGCTGCACGGGCGATATTGACTTCACCATCACCCCGCCTCCGGCAATAAACGTGACAATCACAGCCATGCAACCGCTTTGTTTTGGGCAAATGGGAACGGCCACGGCCAGTGCAACAGGCGGCACGGGCAGCCTCCATTTCGCTTGGGACAACGGTGCCATGACCGCCTCCACGTTCCTTGCCGAAGGCACCCACACGGTCACCGTCACGGACGAAAAAGGCTGCATAAAGGTGGAATCTATCACGATTCAAGCGCCGCCACAGTTGCAGGTGGCACTGACGGCCGAGCCAGCGGTGCTTTGTTTTGAAGCCTCCAATGGCACGGTGAACGTCCTGCCTTCGGGCGGCACTGCGCCCTATACTTGGAGCGGCCCGACCGAGAACCTTGCGGCTGGCAGTTACACCGTCACCCTCACGGACTCGAACGGCTGCTCCGCAACGGCAACAGCCACTCTTGCGGAGCACCTTGAAATCATCGTCACCGATACCGTGACCAATGCAAGCGGGCTTGCGGTAGCTGACGGTAGTATTGTCCTGAACAATGTTCTGGGTGGCACTGGCAGTGGTTACCATTTTGAATGGAGCAATGGTGCCATGATTCAGGACTTATTGGGCGTTGCGTCGGGCGATTACACGCTCACCATCACGGATTCACAGGGCTGCACGGCCAGCTTTTCTTTTTTCGTTGATTTTGAAACTGGTACGAAGCAAGCGGCGGACAACCCTGTCGGGGCGGCCATCGTACCAAACCCATCTGGCAGGGATGGGGCGAAACTTGTGTTAAAAACGCCTTCTATTTCAATGAAAATCAGCGTATTCGATGCACAGGGCAGGTTGGTCATTGCGGATCAAACAAATGAGAAGGACTACGCCCTGCCGAGGCATCTTGCCACAGGCACTTACCAGGTTGTTTTGGAAAATAAAAAGGAAAGGATGGTGCTGACCTGGGTGGTGGGTGAGTGAATTTGTGATTACAACCGCGAGGAGGATGGCACACGGATTTTACTGATAAGACAGATTAAGACTGATTACATCCGTTTCAATCAGCAGTATCTGTTAAATCCGTGTCCTATCCTCCTCGCGTACAGCCTCAATTGTGACACTCTTTTTCTACTTCAAATACCGCCCCAGCACCGCATCCATCTGCCAGTCGGTCATTTCGCCATTCTGTTTGAACACGATGTTTTTATCAGCATCCAAAAGGAAAAGTCTAGGGAAGCTTTTTATATTGAACACGGAATTCAGGTTGGCCTGGCGCTTCGGGTCGGCCAGCAGGTACCAGTCTTTTGGGAGGTCTTGGGTGTCGGTGAATTCCCAACAGGAGGGGGTATCGTCGCCAGTTTTTAGGCAAACAGCGGCCACTTTCAGGCCCTTTTCCTTGTAGTTTTCATACTTTTTTGCGATTTCAGGAATCTCCCGCTTGCAGTGCCCACAGTCGGGCATGTAGAACACGAGCAGGGTCAGTTTTGCGGGAATGTCGTAGAGCGGCACGGGCTTTTCCTCCCGGTCGAACATGGTGACGGACGGGGCGGGCTTGCCCTCAAACAGCAGTTCCATTGAGTTGGCAGTGTTGGTAGCATTTCGGACATCGTTGGCGCTTGCCCAATTTGCCTTGCCTTTTTCGAGGTAATTGCGAACCAGATAAACGTACACTTCATCACTCCTGTATTTACTGAGCTTGGTAAAGGAATTCGTGAGGTATTTCTGGTAATAATCGTAGCCGACTTGGTTGCCTTCCAGCTTTTTAAAAACCAAATCAATCAAGGATTTCAAAGTATCAGGGTCGGCAGGCGGCAGGGAAAGCAGGAAAAAATCGGTGCGGTCCAGCCATTGCAAGTAAGTTAGAAAGCCGGACGTCGAGAGGTCGGTATTGTCAAAAAAATGCGCTTTTTGGTATTGCCAGCGCTCCTTGGCTTCTTGTTGCCAATTGCCTTTGTTGGCTGTATTTGCTGGTGGAATCGGGAAAAGCGTCTGCTGGACTAGCTTGGTGGTCAGTCCGGCAGGGTTGTTTTTGATGAAATCCATTTGAAACTGGTTCATCTCCTCCTCCACCTTCACCCGTTCCCGAAAATCAGTTTCCGTTTGCATAAATCGGTCATGCTCCACCACCTCGTCCATGCGTTTGTCTTGTGTGTTCAGTTGGCGTAGATAATCGAAAAGGACCACGTTTTCAAGAGAACCAACGATGACGGGCTTTTCATAAGGCAAGGAAATATTGGTGGAAATACTGAATTTTCGCTGCCCGCCCACGAGCCAGCATTGGAAAAATTGCAACGCAGAACTCGGTGTACGTCTGTAGATAATGGCGTACATGCCTTCGTCCAGCGCCTTATCTGTTTTGAGTACAAAACTGCCATCGGCTTGAATGACGGCGGCGAAATCCGGCACTGCCCTTTTGCCCAGCGAAGTGCCAAACCAAAGGGTATCGTATCGGTAATAATCGAGTTTAACGGTGATTTCACAGCCTTTTTCGGCTTTTAGTGCTGCCGCAAAAAACAGGGCGAGCAGCAAGGAAAAGATGTTTTTCATTCAAAAAAATTTAGGTCAAAACGAAGGGCAAAGTTAGCGCCGAAAAGCGTTTAGCGGGCTTTGGGCGGTGTTAACCATTCTCAAACGTGCAGTTTGCTGACATTTAAAGTTAAATGTTTGTGCAATTATTTCCGAGTTCTACAGCTTTGGCTATCTTTGAAAATGCCCGTAATGAAAGTCAAATACTATTGTAAAACGCTGCCGATGAAACTGATAACCAGCCTCGCTCCATTGCTTTTGGGCGGTTTTTTTTGGGTAGAAAATAGCACCCCAACGACCATCCATCCTCTTTCAGAGATATGTGACAACGGCATTGACGACGACGGGGACGGCCTCATTGACCTCAACGACACGACGGACTGCAACTGCCCGATTGCCCAGCCGATATCCCTCATCCCCAACCCCTCATTCGAGGACCGAACCTGCTGCCCCCTCGACCGCTCCCAACTTGACTGCGCATTGGACTGGATACAAGCTTCGGAGCCTACTACCGATTACCTGCACACCTGCGGGTGGATGGGCTGGCCCGACCTGCCCCCTCCCCTTCCCTTCCCCGACGGCAATGGCTGTGTCGGCTTCCGCAACGGCAGGGTCGGCAATGCTAGTGGCTCAGGTGGGCCATCTGAGAACAACCCCAACTGGAAAGAATATGCTGGCGCTTGCCTGCTAAGTCCGCTCAAAGCAGGCACTGCCTATCGGTTTGAGTTTTGGGTAGGCTTCACGAAAGCATTCAATTCGCCACCGACCACCATCGTTTTTTACGGCTCCCCTGACTGCGTCAACCTCCCTTTCGGCAACAACGACGAAACATTCGGCTGCCCGACCAACGGCCCCGGCTGGGTGGAGCTTGGCTCAGTTCCCATCAGTGGGTCATTTGAGTGGAAACAAAAGGAAATCAATGTGACGCCAAACCAGGATTTGTACGCAATGGCTATCGGACCCAGTTGCGAAAAAGGAAGTGAAATAACCAGCACCTATTATTTTTTTGACAACCTCGTACTCGCCGATGTGCAACAGTTTGAGTTCAAAATAAACGCAACTGGCAATCCCTGCGGCGAAAGTTTTGCCCTCAACCTTCCAGACCAGGACACTTTGCAATACCAGTGGTATCGGGACGGCGTGGCGCTCGTTGGTGAGACCGGGCATAGCTTGCATGGCATCGAAGACCAGGAAGGGCTTTACCAGGTGAGAGTTGTTGGGCCCAATAGTTGCAAAATCACCAAACCCTACAAATTGAAAATCCCGGTTTACGAAACCATGGTTGACACCATCATCTGCTATGACGAAACCTATCCATTCAATGGGAGCAACCTAAGCCAAGAAGGGCAATACCAAGGGAATTTAAAAACATGGAATGGCTGCGACAGTACAGTTTACCTGAATCTTCACATATCCGCCGATGGTGTTGATACGGTTTTTGCACAAATATTTGAATCAGAAACCTTCCATTTAGGCACCCATTCCTACACCAAGCAAGGCGAATACGATGAAACCTTTACTTCGCAATTAGGCTGCGACAGCTTGGTACACCTAGTTCTCGATTTTTATGATGTGTACATACCCAACGCCATTTCACCGAACGATGACGGCATCAATGATGTGTTCACCATTTTCTCCGGGGCTGATGTCAAAGAGATTTTGAACCTTGAAGTTTACGACCGCTGGGGAGGCCGGGTCTATCAACATGGCGCACTGAAACCCAACGATGTACAGGTCGGTTGGGACGGCACGCACAAGGGCAAACCCGCCACAAGCGGAGTTTATGTTTGGCAGGCAACCATTATCTTCCAAGATGGCAAAAAACGAGAATTGACAGGTGAGGTAACCTTGCTTCGATGAGGAAACTGGATATTTTGTCCATCAAAAACAACAGGACAAAAGCGCAGGACAACTACTTTAATTCAAATTAATTAAATCTGTAAGAAATTGCTTTTGTGAAATTTTTGTCTATACCTTTGTCTTGTTCTTTGAGAAATTTTCTGCAAGCAAGAGAGATTTGTCCGGCAAGGGTCTCTGTCAGTAGCCCGGTAAGTAAGTTTTCGTAAGTTCCTTTAACTCCGCAACTCGGCTTCCGCCTTCTGCCTTTCTATCCCCATCTGTTCGTTCCTAAATATTTACTGCTTCAGGAGTTGCTCTGATTTTTCACTTTAATCATTTTTTGCAATGAACATCTTCGTAGCAAAACTGAATTTTGACACACAGGAAGATTACCTGCGTGAAGTTTTTGAGGAGTATGGCGAAGTCACTTCGGCTTCCGTCATCACAGACAAATTTACCGGCAAATCAAAGGGCTATGCCTTTGTTGAAATGCCGAACGACAGCGAAGGAGAGAAGGCAATTGCGGAGTTGAATGACAGCGAGATTGATGGTCGTACCATCGTCGTTAAAAAAGCTGAACCACGTGAAGCTCGCAGTGGCGGCGGCGGAGACCGTCGTGGCGGCGGCGGTGGCGGTTACG
>JBGSWN010000240.1:0-59966 GCA_041752395.1 Saprospiraceae bacterium
GCAGTTATGAAAGCCAAAGAAGAAAACAAGCGCTTCGGCATCCCCGAATTTTTCTCTAAAAACGGCGTCATTTATTATGTCTTAGAGAATGGGGAATTGACTACCGAACGACCAGATATTTTGAAAGATAAAAAATAGCTTTCGAGCAATTTTTTAACCAAAACAAACACGAACAAACGAATGAAAATAGCCATCCTCGGAGGCGGAGAAAGCGGCACTGGTGCGGCGCTCCTTGCGAAGCACCTCGGACATGAGGTTTTTCTCTCCGACGGCGGCATTTTGAAAGAGAATTACAAGGCAGAACTTCTAGATAAAGGCATTCCAAACGAGGAAGGCAAACACACATGGACAAGCATATTTGAGGCTGATGAAATCATCAAAAGCCCCGGCATTCCTGACGACCTCCCCCCACTTTTGGACTTCCGTCGCCAGGGCAAAAAGGTGATTTCTGAAATTGAATTTGCGGGCCGTCACACGGCGGCAACCATTATCGGTATTACGGGGAGTAACGGGAAAACTACCACCACCCGGCTGACCTACCACCTGCTCAAAACAGGGGGCATCAACGCAGCCATCGGAGGCAACGTGGGCTTGAGTTTCGCCCGGAACATCATCGAGAACAAGTACGACTATTACGTGCTGGAACTGAGCAGTTTCCAGTTGGATGGCATCGTGACCTTCCGACCGCACATCGCCATTTTGCTCAACATCACACCTGACCACTTGGACAGGTACGAGTACAAAATGGAGAACTACGTGCGCTCGAAGTTTCGCATTGCCATGAACCAACATTCGGAGGATTTGCTCATCACCAACGCTGACAACTCGGAGATTCAGAACTACCTGAAATCAAACGAGTTAGTGCCACGAATGATAGAAGTTCAGAGCCATTTCGATAGCACCAAGAAGTTGGTCGTCACAGGTTCGGAATACGATATGACGGGCTGCATTTTGAAAGGTCCGCACAATTTTTTCAACGCAAGCTGCGCCATTCATGCCGCAAAGGCGGTCGGGGTGAGCGACGAGGCAATTCAGGAAGGCTTGAACACCTTCATAAATGACCCACATCGCTTGGAATTTGTCGCTGAAATCAATGGTGTTGAGTACATCAACGACAGCAAAGCGACCAATGTGGACTCGGTTTTTTATGCCTTGAAAGCGATGGAAAAACCCGTGGTCTGGATAGCGGGCGGCACCGACAAGGGCAACGATTACAGCCCGATTGAAGACCTCGTTCGGCAGAAAGTGAAAGCACTCATCTGCCTCGGCGTTGACAACGAAAAACTCTTGGGTGTTTTTTCGCCCATTTTGAAAAATATAGAAGAAGCCCGCAGCGCAAAAGAAGCGGTCGAGCGAGCCAGTATTTACGCCGAAAGCGGCGATGTGGTGCTGCTCAGTCCGGCGTGTGCGAGTTTTGATTTGTTTAAAAATTACATGGACAGAGGCGACCAATTCAAAGCCGCCATCCATGTTTTGAAAACATGACTTGATGGAACACAGATAGAACAGATTTGACTGATTTACACTGATTTAGAAATCTGTAAATAGCTGTTTAATCAGTTCAATCTGTGTTCTATCAATCAATAGTAAGTAATGAATTTCGGAGCAAGACTTTATGCAGAATTAAGAGGCGACCGTGTCATCTGGATGATACTGGCGGTATTGAGCATTTTCAGCATCCTGACCGTGTACAGTAGCACCGGTACCATCGCCTACAAGCTCAGTGGTGGCAACACTACAGGCTACTTGATGAAGCACCTTGTCATCCTTGGATTTGGCTTGTTTTTGGCCTATTTGGCCTACCTGACACCGTACATGCGGTTCATGAAAATGGCTCCTTGGCTCTGGCTCCTTGCCTTCGGATTGCTCGTTTTTACGCTCGGTTTTGGCAAGGAAATCAACCATGCCCGCCGTTGGATTGAAATCCCGTTCATCAACCTGACTTTCCAAACTTCCGACTTTGGCAAGCTGGCACTCATACTCCTCGTGGCTAGGGAAGTTACCCGCCACAAGGACTATATCAAGGACTTCAACAAGGCGTTCATGCCCATCATCCTGCCGATCATCATCATCTGCGGCTTGATTGCGCCTGCCGACTTGAGCACCGCCATCGTGTTGTTTGTCACTTGCTTCGCAATGATGTTTATCGGTCGGGTGGACTTCAAATTCATGGCCCTCTTGGTCTTACTGGCGGTCGTTGCGTTCGCCTTTTTGTTGGTCATCCACCAGTTTGCGCCGCATCTCGTTCGAGTGGATACTTGGATTAGCAGGGTGCAGGAATTCGTAGGTAGCAGTGATGGAATGTTCCAAAACCAACAAGCGAAAATCGCTATCGCCAATGGCGAATTTTTCGGAATGGGCCCAGGAAATAGCATCCAGAGGAACTACTTGCCCACACCCTACGCAGATTTCATTTTCGCTGTTTTTTGCGAAGAATATGGCCTCGTAGGAAGTTTTATCCTGCTTTCGCTCTACGTCATGCTGTTCTTCAGGGTGACAAGGCTCGTGACCATCAGTGAAAAATCTTTCGGTGCAATGGTCGCCGTGGGTTTGAGTTTAAATATCGTGATACAGGCATTGGCCAACATGGCCATTTCCGTTCACCTCGTACCAGTCGGCGGTCTCACGCTCCCAATGGTTTCATGGGGAGGTACCTCAGTGCTTTTTACCTGCATTTTCTTTGGAATCATCCTCAGTGTGAGCAGGTACATCGAGGCAGCTGCGGCGCAGTCGGCATTGGCCACTGAACCAGCCATCGCTTCGCAATCAACTTCACCACAGGCTTCGCAAGGTGGCGGTGGTGGTCAAAACCGTGGGGGTGGCGTCCAAGGTGGCGGTCAACATCAAAATAAAGGTGGCGGTGGCCAAAACAAAAGTGGCGGAGGCGGAAATCAAGGCGGGGGCGGACAAAGGAAGTAGGTTGTAATCAACCTTTTATCAACCTCATCAACCCTCATAAACTGAGTAGATGAACGACTAACATGAGAATAATAATTAGCGGCGGTGGCACAGGCGGGCATGTTTTTCCCGCCATCGCCATTGCTGATGCGGTGAAAAAACTGAGGCCCGATACCGAAATACTTTTCGTCGGGGCAAAGGGCAAGCTGGAGATGGAAAAAGTTCCGAAGGCTGGCTACCAAATCGAAGGACTTTGGATTAGCGGCTTCCAGCGGAAATTGACATGGCAGAACCTCTCGTTCCCTTTCAAGCTCATCGCCAGTAGTTGGAAGGCGAGGCAAATCGTTCGGCGCTTCCGGCCAGACGTGGCCGTTGGGGTCGGTGGTTACGCAAGCGGCCCCACGCTGAATGCAGCAGGGGCGGCAGGTGTACCAACGGTCTTGCAGGAGCAGAACGGATTTCCCGGTGTGACGAACCGGATTTTGGCAAAAAAAGCCGCCAAAATCTGCGTCGCCTACGATGGCATGGAGAAGTTTTTTCCGAAGGAAAAAATCGTGCTGACGGGCAACCCAGTTCGCTCAGAGGTCTTTGAAAATCTGGACAAAAAGCGCAACGAAGGCTTGGATTATTTCAAGCTGGACAAGTCTAAGAAAACGATTTTCGTCTTCGGTGGCAGTGGCGGCGCAAGGGCTTTGAACGAAGCTTTGGCGATAAACACAGCACTACTCCAAGAGCGAAAAGATGTGCAAGTTCTTTGGCAAATCGGCAAGTTTTACGAAGACAGCTACAGCCAATGCGATACGGCCAAGCTGCCCAACGTGCAAGCTCGCCCGTTCATTGACCGCATGGATTTGGCGTACGCCGCAGCGGATTTGGTCATCGGCAGGGCAGGGGCACTCTCCATTTCGGAGATGTGCCTGGTCGGAAAGCCAGCCATCCTCGTCCCATCGCCAAATGTGACCGATGACCACCAGACAAAGAACGCTTTGGCTTTGGTGGAAAAAGATGCGGCACTGATGGTGAAAGATGTGGAGACAAAAGAGCGGCTACTTTGGACGGCGCTAGAAGTGCTTGACAATGTTGAACTTGGCAAACGGCTTGGCGAAAACATCAGGCAGTTAGCACAACCGAATGCTGCGGAGGAAATTGCGAAGGAAATTTTGAAATTAGTTAAATAGCGCTCTGTGCCTTTGTGCCTCCGTGTTAAAATTTAAACACAGAGGAACGGAGACACAGAGGAACACGAGATGATGAACCTTGACGACATCAAAAAAATCTACTTCCTCGGCATCGGCGGCATCGGCATGAGCGCCTTGGCGAGGTACTTCAAGATGAAAGGAGTTGAGGTTCATGGCTACGATAAAACGGAGACGACCCTCACCAAAAAGTTGGTGAAAGAGGGCATGACGATTCACTACGGCGGGGCCGATTTGACGAAAATCCCCGCTGGGCTTGATTTGGTGGTTTGGACGCCAGCCGTCCCCCGTGATTTTGAGGAACTGCTGCATTTTCAAAACAGCAGCATCCCCTTGAAAAAACGGGCGGAAGTGCTAGGTATCATCAGCCGCAGCCAGCGCACGATTGCCGTGGCTGGCACCCATGGGAAAACAACGACCTCCTCCCTCATCACACACTTGTTGTGGACAGGGGGAGTTCGTTGCACCGCCTTTTTGGGTGGCATTGCACAGAACCTCAAATCGAACTACGTAGGCGGCGACAGCGACTGGGTGGTGGCCGAAGCGGACGAGTACGACCGCAGCTTCCTCCAACTTTCGCCCGAAATCTCCGTGCTACTGAGCATGGATCCCGACCACCTTGACATTTATGGCGCTGCTGAAAACGTGGCTGAAACTGGATTTAAGGAATTTCTTAAAAAAACGAAGCTGAATGGCAAGGTTTTTATTAAGGATGAACTTACGCAACACTTTGAAAATCAAACGATTGAAAATTCCAACCGAGTTGCGTATTCCACATTTGGCTTAGGGTCAGGCACATTTCGCTCAGAAAACGTCCGCGTAGAGGACGGCTGTTTCGTATTTGACTTCGTAGCTCCGGTCTCTAGCCGGAGTTGGGAGGCTCTTCCCGCCACAAGCGGGAGCGGTGAGGGCCGGAGCTACGAGGTGATTGCGGATTTGGGATTGCGGATTTCGGATTTCGACGCACCCAATCCGTCCCGACAAAGTGTCGGGACAATCCGCAATCTGAAATTCAGTATGGCGGGGCGGCACAATATTGAAAATGCAACTGCGGCCATCGCAGTAGCGCTGCAACTGGGGGTAGGGGAGAAGGCCATCCGCAAGGCGCTCATCACCTTCAAAGGCATCAAGCGGCGCTTCGAGTTTGTCTATCGGGACGAGCAGACAGTGTTCATTGACGACTACGCCCACCACCCGACGGAAATTCGGGCGGCGGTGCAGGCGGCACGGGAACTGTTTCCCGGTCGGCGCATCACGGGCATCTTCCAGCCGCACCTGTACTCCCGAACGAGGGACTTTCAGGATGGCTTTGCGGAAGAACTTGACAAATTGGACGACATCATTTTGATGGACATCTACCCGGCGAGGGAACTGACGATGCCGGGCGTCACATCAGGGATTGTTTTTGATAAAATGAAGAACCCTAACCGGGTTTTGGCGACGAAAGCAAACGTGCTGGAGCTGCTGGAAACCAAGGAGTTGGATGTAGTGATGACGATTGGGGCGGGGGATATTGATACGTTTGTGGAGCCGATAAAACGGTGGTTGAAGGGGCGGTGAAGAAGCGTTACGCGAATTCGCGTAACGGTATTGAAATCTCGGAAGTTGAAAGCGATATCGTAATCGCATATCGGTCTGAAAGTTTTGATTTTGTTCCGTTATCGTGATCACGATAACGGGAAAATAAAAATGTGTTCAAAAAAGAATATTCACTAAAATCTTTGAACAAACATGGCAGACATCATCAAAATTGACTACGAAGGGCACAAGATTTCCTTTGAGTTTGCCGATGGCAATAAGATGATTAATGCTACGGAGATGGCCAAACCGTTTGGGAAACTGGTTGGCGGATTTTTGAGGTTGCAATCAACTAAAGAATTCATTTTATTGCTTGAATCCCGTTATGCAGATCTGCATAACGGAACAACCACAGGGGTTTTGAGAGTTATTCAGGGTGGAGAACCCGAAATCCAAGGCACCTGGATGGACGAAAAACTAGCCCTAAAATTCGCAGCTTGGCTTTCACCAGCTTTTGAACTTTGGGTGTACGACAAGATACAAGAACTCCTGACCACAGGAAAAACGGAGCTAAAAGAAGTTCCGCCAACAGGCTTTTCCGCAACACTTCGGCTGCTTGCCCAACAGTGGGAAGCACAGGAAAAAATCAATTCCGAGGTGCGAAAAGAACTGGACGACACTGCTGAACGGCTGGATGAATTAGAGGCGAAAATCCTGAGCGTTGATGACCATTATTACACAATCGCTGGTTATTGCGCCTTGAACGGGATTCCTTGTCCACTTCATTTGGCAAAAGAATGGGGCAAAAAAGCAGTGGCAGCCAGTGCATCCAAAAAAATAGCGACAGGCTCAGCCCACGATGAACGATATGGAAAAGTAAGGACATACCATGTGGATGTTCTGAAAGACGTGATAAAATAAACAACTTCTATGCTCGACAACGCAAACAAATCTTCTTCCTTTCGCCGCATTGCCTGGATAGGCGGTGGGTTCCTCACGCTGATGCTCATCATTGCAGCGGTGGAGCGGAAAAAGGGACTGACGGTAGCCGCCACGGTGGTGGAGGTGGAGCCATTGGAAGATGGGGCGCTGCTGATTGACAGCATGGACGTCATCCGTTTAGTAGAGAAAAGCATGGGCACGACACTGGATGAGCAAATTGCTTCCAATGTGGATGAGTCAATGGTGGAGCGGGCATTGGAAGAAAACCTTTTTGTAAAAAACGCCGAAGTGCTGCTCACGGCGGACAGCAAAGTAAAAATCAACATAGAACAGCGAGTGCCGATTCTCAGGGTGGTGGATAAGCTTGGGGTACAATATTACCTCGACAAAGATGGGGCAAAAGTGCCGCTGTCTCCCCACTTCACGGCAAGGACGCTGGTAGCCACGGGCAATATCCCGCCGCACACGCCAGAGTTTTTGACGAAGAAAAACAACGGGATGAAGGACCTTTTTGAACTGACAAATTTCATCTTAGCAGACCCACTTTGGAAGGCGATGATTGAGCAGGTTCACATGACGAGCAAGGATGAGTTTGTGATGGTGCCCAATGTTGGCGACCAGTCCATCATTCTCGGAAAATGGGACGCTGATACGGAGGCCAAGTTCAAAAAGCTCAAAACCTTTTACGAAGAAGGTATGAGCCGTGAGGGTTGGCAGAAGTACAAAACGATTGACCTGCGGTATCGAGGCCAAGTGGTTTGTGAACGAAAATGACGAATCTTAAAACTTTACAATAACCTGAAAGACTCATTCTATTGAGCCATTACTAAAATCATGATTATGGATTATCCAAACTTCTCCTCCCAGGATTTGGTGGTCGCCCTTGACATCGGCACCACGAAAGTCTGCGCCATTGCCGGCCGGAAGAACGAGCATGGCAGGCTTGAGATTCTCGGAGTCGGCAAAGTTGAGAGCGAAGGCGTGATGCGCGGCGTTGTCAGCAACATCGAAAAAACCGTTCGTGCCATTTCCGACGCCATTGCCATTGCGCAACGGGCGGCTGGGATGGAGTTCCGGGTGGCCCATGTGGGCATTGCTGGACAGCACATCAAGAGCCTACAACACCGGGGCCTGCTGACCCGTGACAACATCCACACGGAAATCGCACAGCGGGACATTGACCGACTCGTGAACGACATGTACAAGCTCGTTTTGCCGCCAGGCGACAAAATCCTGCATGTGCTGCCGCAAGAGTACACCGTGGACGACGAACAAGGCATCGTTGATCCAATTGGGATGAGCGGGGTTCGTTTGGAGGCCAATTTCCATATCATCACAGGACAGATTACTGCTACGCAAAACATTGTGAAATGCGTGGAGCGGGCAGGTTTGAAGGTCGCCAACCTGATGCTGGAACCGATAGCAAGCGCCACTTCCGTACTTTCGGAGGAAGAAAAAGAAGCGGGCGTTGCACTGGTTGACATCGGTGGCGGCACGACGGACATAACCATTTTCAAAGACGGTATTATTCGCCACACGGCGGTCATTCCGTTTGGCGGCGGCGTCATCACCAAGGACATCAAGGAGGGCTGCAACGTGATGCAGAACCAAGCGGAGAAGCTGAAGGTGAAATTTGGCTCTGCACTCGCCGAGGAAGTTTACGACAACCGTGTCATCACGATTCCTGGCCTGAAAGGCCGTGAGCACAAAGAGATTTCGGAGAAAAATTTGGCCCGCATCATCCAAGCTCGAGTGGAGGAAGTACTAGACTACGTGGTCTGGGAAATCCGTCGGAGCGGTTACGAAGGCAAGCTGATTGGCGGCCTCGTACTCACAGGTGGCGGCGCTTTGATGAACCATATTGACAAGCTGGCGGAGTTCCACACGGGCATGAACACCCGCATCGGAACACCAGTGGAGCATTTGGCACATGGCTACCATGAGCAATTGCAAAGCCCCGTGTTTTCCACGGCCATCGGCTTGTTGATGAAGGGCATCCAAGATGTTGAAGAAGGCAAAGTGCGCTACGAAAGCATCCAACACCAACCAAAGCAAACTGCGGCAGCGCAGGCAGTGGAGGAAATGGAAGCTGCCGAAATGGTCGCTGAACCTGCTGGACACAACAGTGGTCTTTTCAACAAAATTTTTCAAAAAACGAAAGAATGGTTCCAGACCGAACCAGACTCAGAATTCTAAAGAGTTTTGAGTTTTGAGTTGCGAGTTTCGAGTAGAGACTGCGATAACTCGAAGCTGGAAACTCATAACTCGAAACTTCAAAAAAAGGCAGTTATGATATTCAAATTAATTGACGACAATAAAAATAGCGGCGCACCTATCATCAAGGTAATCGGCGTCGGCGGTGGTGGCTCCAACGCAGTCAATCACATGTTCAAGCAGGGTATCGTCGGGGTGGATTTCGCCATCTGCAACACCGATGAGCAGGCTATGGCCCAAAGCCCTGTGCCTAATAAAATACAACTCGGCCCCACGCTCACGGAAGGGCGCGGTGCTGGATCGAAGCCAAACATAGGTAAACTATGCGCGGAGGAGAGCATAGAGGAGGTGAAAACCTATCTTTCCAATAACTGCAAGATGCTCTTCATCACGGCGGGCATGGGCGGTGGCACAGGTACGGGTGCTGCTCCAATTATTGCCCGAGCGGCGCAGGAATTGGGTGTTCTGACCGTTGCCATTGTGACGCTACCGTTTACTTTCGAAGGAAACAAGCGGGTCAGTCAAGGCCATGAAGGTTTGGATGAACTGAAAAAATACGTGGATACCATCATCGTTATTTCGAATGATAAGCTTAAGGCCATCCATGGTAACTTGACTATTTCACAAGCTTTTGGTAAAGCCGATGATGTTTTAACAACAGCTGCTAAGGGCATTGCAGAAATCATAACGGTTGCCGGTTACGTGAACGTGGATTTTGAGGACGTGAACACAGTCATGCGGAAAAGTGGTGTGGCTATCATGGGTACGGCTATTGCAGATGGTGACAACCGTGCAATGACCGCTGTAGATGAGGCGCTTAACTCGCCGTTACTAGAGGAGAATAATATCAATGGCGCTCAACAAATTCTAATTAATATCACTTCAGGTAAAAAAGAAGTGACAATGGAAGAAATATTCAAGATTACCGAAGAAGTTCAACTTGAAGCAGGTGTTAGCGCAAACCTTATTTGGGGTAACTGTTATGATGAGAACCTTGGCGACAAGTTGAGTGTGACCATCATCGCTACAGGTTTTGAAAGCACTCATAGCAAAACTACCATCGCTGGCGCAAAACCTGAATCGAATGCAAGGCCCGTGAAGGTGTCCTTGGACGACGACGATTTTTCCACAAAAAAAAACTACCTGAGCACGCTTGGAGCTGAGGAGGACAACAGCCAGGACAATACCATCGAATTTCCGGACGTGACGGAGAAGTTCAACAAATACGGACGATTCCATCGGGAGGAGCCGTATGTGAAGAACAACCGTGACCGGGAGGAAGAGGAGCGCCAGCATCGCTTGGAGGCGGAGCGCCGCCGGAAGGAGCGTCTGGCAAGTATCTCGAACAAGCCAAAACTCAGCAACCCGCAGGCGGTGAACGAGTTGGAAAACGTGCCTGCTTACATGCGCAAAGGCATCAATCTGGAAGATACGCCGGGCTCCGATGAAATTGCCTATTCTAAGTGGACGATTTCAGAGCATGAGTCGGAGCCACAATTGCGGGAGGGGAATTCCTTCCTGCATGACAACGTGGATTAATTGGTAACTAGTGATTGGTGAATAGTGACTGGGAAGGCCAAAGGGGTCAAACCAATCACTGATTTCAAGTCACCAATCACCATCACAAGTTTTTATTTTTAGCCATCATAACTTGCTAAACCAAGTTTCGGGCATGGGTCTTTCAAGGCCCATGCCTTTTTTTATGCCATGCCTTTCTCTTCAGTCTCTTCAGCGATTATTTTGTTGATAATGAGGCGTTTATTGGTAGTATAACAACGATTTTGTAGAAAAACCAAACAACTGCTATTCCTCACAAGTTGAGTTAGCCACTATGCTTTGAGAGTCTTACTTAATAGTCGCCTTGCTCTGGTTGAAGTGGATTAATTTGTTTAAAACCGCAGGGGTTACTGCAGTTCTAAAGTTCTTGAAACTCCGAGTATCCGTTTTTTTGAAGAAAATACACCAGTCAGTTGGCACAATGTTTGCTTTTGTAAAGGTTCATTACCTTCCTCCCTGGATTTTCTCCCCGTATTCCCCCCTTGATTATTTGCAAAATTGACCCTCTAAAAGGGATTTGTAATTTTTTATATTGAACAAACGTGGAAAACAAAAACATGAAATTGAACAAAACATCCTTTTTAAAATTGGGAAATTTAGTTTCTCAACCTACCCTTTCGTGTCTTTTCAAGACCACATCTTCTTATTTTCCACATACAACTTTGAATCTTAAGATGACAGATAAAGGAAACAATCCTTTAGACTGATAATCTTCTTTTTAGAATAAGGCATTGCAATCCAAGTCAATGCAGGAACAAATAAACAAAAGAGCGCCCCCCATTTCGAATTACTGGCACTCAAAACAAAAACTTATGAAGTCCTTTAGATTTACAACTTCACTTTTGGTAGTCTATGCGGTAATGTGCCTCACGGCCCAGAGCCTTTTTGCATTTGAGCCAGGGCGTGAACAAGGTTTCGCTGCAAGATTTTTCAAACAGTTTGAAGCACAGTTTGATAAGCAGATGAGCATGTTTATGCCACCTGCCTGCGTTTTGTTGACCAACACTGACCTAAACACTAACCTCACTGGTTGGACGGTTTCTGGCACCGTAACCTCCATCACCGATGCCTATGCAGGTGGAAGGGCTGTCGAACTTACCTCAAGCTGGGCTACCATGTCTCAGACAAAGGCAGGTGTGACGCCGGGCAAGGTTTACACTTTGTCTTTTTATGCTAAAAAAGAGGGCAGCCCTTCTTGGATTCCTGTAAAACTTGAGTTCCTTAATGGTAGCGGGTCGGTTTTGAGTGAAACCTATTTGCAACCAAGCGCACTTGTATATACGGAACACCGCCAAGCATCTACCGCACCGGCAGGTGCTACCTCTGTTCGGATATCAATCGAGAAGAGTGGTTCGGGCAAGCTGAAACTCGATGAATTCTGTCTGGAAGAGTCCACCCCTGCCATTGGGGAATGCACATTGGCAGAAAACCCCGGTTTTGAAACGGGCTTTGCTGGATGGGATAGTTGGAGTGCCAACCTTTCCATTGTGTCTGATGCAAAATCTGGTGCAAGTGCCGCACAACTTGGCTCCAACGAAGGCAGCTTATATCGCCGTGTGGGCATTACCCCTGGCGAAACTTATGAGCTTTCAGCCTGGTCAAAAGTATCGAGCGGTACTTCCTATGCCGAAATATTCTTTACTTGGAAGGATGCGAGCAACAATAATATTTCTGATGCCGTTCAGCCGATAAGCCTGAACCCCTCGGTTTATAGTTTCTACTCCATGAAAGGAAAAGCACCGTCCAATGCCGTGTATTTAGAGTTTGGTGCTTATAAATCTTCGGGCGGTGCCCAGTTGGTAGATGATTTTTGCATAAGCCGCACGAACCCTCTGGGTGGCAACAGCTTTGACCTTAGCTGTGGCTGCTCCGACAACCTAGTGGGCAACGGTGGCTATGAGGCAACTACTGTCACGTCCTTCCCTTACACACTGGATGGCAAGCCTGCTGCTGCGATACCTAATAATAATAGCACCAGCATTTATCCTTGGACAACAGGGATTACCTCGCCATATATATACTTGGTAAACGATGCAAACAATACCGTCAACAACCCAGAGGGAAGCAAGTATGTCTTTTTACCGGGAAGCGGCGACTGTTGGACCTCGAACACAGACTTCTCCAACAACTTGCTGATGGAAGATGGTCAGCAATACACCTTTTGCTTTTATGCGGCTTCAAGGGCGCTGGGCATGAACAACAGTGGATTGCCCAATGGTACTGTTCCAACGCAAAATTCAGGAATGCTGGCGCTGGAGTTCCAGTTTGTCAGTGGTTTTAAAGCTGTGAACTCATGGGCTGTACCTGCCAGCGAGAGTGCCACCAACCTGAGCTGGACGAAATTCGAATATACTTTCACCTATGACATCCTTGACCCAGTTTCCAATTTTACTTTCACGAATAGCCGTTGGAATGTGGGCATGTACATTGATGCTGTTTCGCTGGCAAAAGTCAACTGCCCTGCAGCAATCACCTGCAGCTCAGGCGGTATTACCTACGAGCGTTGGGGAAATATCACCGGTACATTGGTGGACGATTTAATTACCAATGCCAACTACCCCAATAATTACAATGAAACAGGATTTCTCACTTCTTTCCAAAGTCCAATAGACTACAGTGACAACTATGGTACCAGGGTTTATGGATACCTAACGGCACCGACCACTGGCAATTACCAGTTCAACGTGACTGGTGACGATGGCGTTAATCTTTACGTCAGTCCAGACCAATATGCACACACAAAGTCATTGATAGCTTCGATAGACGGTTGGACAGGTACTACAGAATACACTAAGTACAGTAGTCAAACTTCGCAAACCATCAGCTTGACGGCAGGCCAAAGCTATTACATTGAGCTGCTGCACAAAGAAGGAACTGGGGGCGATTTTTTCAGGGCACATTGGAAAAAACCCGGCGACTCAAATTGGAGCGTCATTCCTGGCACGGCCCTGCGCCCCATTTGCTCTGTTGAAGTCTGTGACAATGGCCGTGACGATGACTTCGACGGCCTCATTGACTGTGCCGACCCAGATTGCTCTAGCGGTATGACAGGCACTTACACCGTCGTGAACGAAGGCTGCGGCGTGTCAAATGGTAGCATTACCATGGTTGCCGGTGGCGCAAACACCCCGCACAGTTACCGCTGGTCGGACATGGTGGAGAACGCTTGGTGGACTTTTGAGGACAACCTCAATGATGCTTCTGGCAACGGAAACCACGACAATGGCGTGAATGGCTACCCGATTTACGTCAGCGATGCTGTACAGGGAAACAAATCCCTTTATTTTAATGGCAGTACAGCGGTACGTTACAGTATTGACGGTGGTTTTATGGAAGTAGCGGCTAGCAACCTCACTGTTTCCATGTGGGTAAAACCAGATAACCTTTCTGGTAGCAAGATACTTTTCGAGGAAGGAGGTACCAATGCCAGTTCAGGCGCTGGATTCGCCATGCGCCTCAATGGCTCAACTTTGGAGGGGCGTGTGAAGAGATGTTGCGGTACCAATAGTTCCTTTATTACCAATGCTGGCAGCTTGACCTTCCCAAATGACGGCAACTGGCACCACGTAGCTTTGGTATATGCTGCGGGTAAGGTAAGGCTTTACCGTGATGGGGTTCCTGGCACGGAAGCGACTGCAGCATTTACCAGCATTACCGCCCACTCCAACAATGGTGGTATCGGCGGCGCACAAGGCGGCTCAATTTACGGCACGAAAAACGATTACTACAAAGGTAAAATGGACGATGTCCGCTACTTCTACAATACTACACTGACGCCTCAAAGGATTGCTGACCTTGCCGCCAACAATGGCGTGAGGGCAAACCTATCAGCAGGCATTTACGGTGTGACAGTTACCAGTGCATCGGGCTGCTCTATCTCAGAAAGCATCACAGTGGCCAGCGGTGGCAACTATACAAACGGCGGCACAATTACCGGTACTCAATCTGGTTGTGGCAGCAATTTTGACCCAGCTTTGATTTCAAATGCCACTGCTCCAAGCCCGGGGACTGGCACAACTGAATACGTTTGGCAGCAAAGCTCAAACGGCACTACCTGGGCGGACATAGCGAGCACCAATGCTGCCACCTATGACCCACCCTCCATTACTGCCACTACGCACTACCGCCGTGCCGCAAGGCTTTTGCCTTGCACGGGTTGGGTTTATTCCAACGCCATAACCAAGTCTTTGACCGCCAATTTTACCACTAGTGGCAGCATTTCTGCTGATGAATCCAAATGTGGTGGTTACGACCCTCAAATCATGATTGGTACGGCGCCCGGAACTGGAAGTGATGTTACCTGGAAAGTTGACCCTCCTGTAAGTGGCAGCGCCAATGGTGCGACCTATACGATCACAAACCAAGGAGGTGAGCCTATGTTCCTGACTGTCACTGGTCCAAACGTAACCAAGGTCACTGTGAAGGGCGGCACGCCAACAGCGACTTATACCACACCACCATTTACCAACATGACATCCCCCATCAACCCAAACAACGGGACGCCCTATGGCATCAGTCACTTTGATATTTGGGTAAGTGGGGCAGTGAATGGTGCTACTGAGTACAAATGGCAAAATAGCCTTGATGGAGGAATTACTTGGACTGATATCCCATCGTCCAATTCAATAAATTACGATCCACCTTTCATTACACAAACTAATACCTATCGCCGTGGCGTAAGGGTATCTGAATGTTCCAGTGCTGCTGGCGGTGGTTGGCTTTTCACCAATATTGTCACCAAAACAGTGGAACTGAACGTGAGTGACCCCGGTATCATCGTGGGTGATGAGGACAATTGTGGCAGCTTCGACCCTGACATCATTTCAAGTGTGACCCAGCCATCGGGTGGGGCGGGAACTTCACTGACTTACCAGTGGCAGCTCAGCACGAACGGCGGCGCCACTTGGTCGGACATCTCGGGTGCTACTTTGGGTACGCTCGACCCAATCACCATCACCATGACTACCCGCTACCGCCGTGGGGCAAGGCGTTCTACTTGTAGCGCTTTCATCTATTCAAACGAGGTGGTGAAAATGGTGGTCGCCAATTTCACAAACCCTGGCTTAATTTCAGGGAACGAGACCAATTGCAACCAGTTCGATCCAATGCTTATCTCAAACACAGCACTACCAAGCGGTGGTGTAGATGGCTACACAGTCTACCGTTGGCAGAAGAGCTTTGATGCGGGTGCCTCTTGGCAGGATATTGCTGGCGCTACGGGCATTGACTTCGACCCCGTGGTTACGGTGACTGCAACGACCATTTACCGCAGGCAGACCCGTCGGGCTCCTTGCACTGCTTGGATAAACTCCAACACCATTACCAAGGAAGTGAAAGAGAACCCGGTTTCGAGCATAGAATTCGGCCCAACCACCACCAACGGCTACCTTTGCGAAGCGGCAAATTATTTATTCCAAGCTACTGATGCAGGTGTTGGCGCCACCTACAGCTGGGATTTTGGGAGCTATGCCACACCATCTACGGCTGCTGGTATTGGTCCTATCAGCGTTAGCTTCAATGTGCCGAACAATGTGGCATTTACCACAATTCCAGTACAATTGACGGTTACAAAAAATGGCTGCCCAATCGTTTCTACGACAAATTATAAGGTTCGCCCACCGTTTACTATCAGCAGTGTGGTGCCCAACAATCCATCGTCCTGTTCAAACGCAAATGGCTCCATCACGGTAAATGCCTCTTCGCCAACTGGCACTTCCCTAGAGGCTTCCATTAATGAAACAACTTGGATAAACGCTCCTTTTACTTTCAGCAACCTCGGCCCTGGCAATTACAATATCTGGGTGCGGTACAGTGGGGACGAGTGCGTGGTTTGGTGGGGCGACCAGATACTGGAAGAGGCCATCAACCCTAACCCCAAATTCACGCAATGGAACCAAACTACGGGTTGTGTCGGCTCCATCTTCACCGTAAAAGGCTCTGCTGCCACTGGCAGCAACGTCACTTGGGATTTCGGCCCTAACGCCACGCCTGCCACGGCGAGCGGACTTGGCCCACATTCGCTCACCTATTCGTCAGGTGGTGTGAAAACCATGCGCATTTCAGCTACGAAAAATGGCTGTACGGCTTACGAAGAAAAGAATTTCACGGTCATTGAAAACTACACTGATCCGGGTACTATTGGTAACGACCAGTCGCTTTGTGCCAATGGCGTTCCTACGCCAATGACCTCTCTCGTGGCACCTTCGGGTGGCTTTGGTGGCTCAACCTACTACGCTTGGGAATACCGCCATTTGCTTGGAACGGTTTGGTCCAACTGGGCCACTATTTCAGGTGCGACCAGTGCTTCTTATGCCCCAGGCTCTATCTCCGTAAACACGGAGTACCGCCGTCGCACCTTGCGCTGGCCATGTGGTACTTGGCTTTACTCCAACGTAGTGGCCAAGAACGTGACGCAGTTGCCGATTGCAACGGACGATTCCTTTGAAAATGCTTGCCCAGGCTTTACCTTGGTCGGCTACGTAGGTACCAACGATGCAAACTTGAGCAGCCCTATCTTCTCCGTTGTTTCGCAGCCATTCAATGGCTACCTTGACATGGACAACGACGGCGAGTTTTATTATATCCCCAACACGACCTTCTGTGGTGGCGACCAGTTCACCTACCAGGTCTGCAACAGCACAACTGGATGTTGCGCTACGGCCACTGCCTTGATTGACATGTCGGACAGCGAAGCTCCAGCACTGAACAATATCCCGGCAGACCTGGAGGTTTCCTGCGATGATGAGGTGCCGCTCCCACCTGTGGTGGACGCATTTGAAAACTGTGGCACTGTTTACCTGTCATTTGACCAAACTGCTACGCAAGGGGCGGATTCTTGCTCCATCTACAGCTACTTGCTGACTAGGGTTTGGACTGCGAGCGACTATTGTGGCAACAGCCAGATAGCAGACCAGGTCATCACCATCAAGGATGAGACTTCGCCTGATATTTACCGGGTTTATACTTTGCCGAACGGCAAGAAAATGGTGGCCGGTGTAATGGAAAACGTGTCGCAACGCTGGAAAACCGTCCGCTTGCCGATTCAGTTCAACACACAACCAGTGGTGCTGACGCAAGTAGTTTCTAAAAACGATGGCGCAGCTGTAACAACAAGGTTGAGAAACGTGGCTACCACCCAGTTCCAACTCCGCTTGCAGGAGGAAGAAAACGCTGATGGTGTGCATGGTAAGGAAAGTGTGGCTTGGATTGCCTTTGAAAAAGGAGCTTCCAGCCAGGGCCTACCATTTGAAGCAAACTCAAAATTGGCGTCCAGCATAGCTGTAACAGCTAATTTCAGCCAGCCATACCCATCGCCTGGTTTTGTTGGCCAAATTCAAACTTTCAACGAAAACAACCCTGCCACGCTCCGTTACAACACATTGAGCAGCACGGGGGCTAGTATTTTCTGCCAAGAAGAGACTTCTTTGGATCCAGAAACGAACCATGGTTTTGAAACGGTCGGATACCTGGCTTTTGCTGGTGCAGGTGATATCAAGAACCAAGCTGGCGAAATCGTTGGCGAAGCCAAAAAATTAACGATTGACCACAATTTCCAGACCGTTCAATTTGCACACGAATACCACAACCCAGTTGTGGTGTTGGGTGGCCTATCAATGTTGGGCAGCGACCCTGCCACCATCCGGGTACAGAGCTTGACAAGGTCATCTTTTGAGGTACAGATAGATGAATGGGATTATTTGGATGGAGGGCATCTGGCCACAGAGGTAAGCTACATCGTGGTGGAAGGTAGTATCCCATTCGACCAAGAGGTAGAATGTAGCGCCGTTCCTACGAAGCCAATCATAGGTGTGGACATAGTTGGTCTGGACAACTGCGACCTGACCACACCGCTGGTCATAACAGATAGTGAATGGAACTTTGACTGCCAGGCTGATACGACCTTGACCCGTACTTTTTACGTGCGGGATGAGTGTGGCAACTTTACTTCACTTGAGCAAAAGTTCATCTTGAGGGACACCACACCGCCAACCTTCACAGTGCCAGCCGAAATCACCATCTCATGTGATGACAACAAGGACAACCTGACCCTGACGGGTGATGTAACGAATGAGGCTGACAACTGCGCTAACGGGTTAGAGGCTATTTACGAAGATAATCTGAGCTACCAGACTGGCTGTTCGGGCTATGTGCTGCGTCTCTGGTCTTTGGAAGACTACTGTGGAAATAAGGTGACCAAAACGCAAATCATCCGATACATCAGCGGAAACGATACCGATGGGGATGGTGTGGCCGATGATGTAGATTTGGACAATGACAATGATGGCATCCCGAATATCATCGAAGGAAATACGGATACGGATGGTGATGGTATCACCAATGACCGTGACCTTGATTGTGACAACGACGGTATTCCCGACATCATCGAAGCCGGATTCATTGACAGAAATGGCGATGGTATGGTGGACAATGCCTACCAATTAGGTTGGGACAATGACAACGACGGTTATGCTTTTGGGTTTGACGCAAACGACAACAATTCAAGTGCTTCCGCTAGTGTCGTGTACTTAATCCGGGACAGTGACAGCGACGGCGTGGCAAATTACGCAGACTTGGACAGCGACAATGACGGAATCCCGGACCTTATCGAAGCTGGTGGTGTGGACAATGATGGCAACGGCCGGATTGACTACCCAATACCGGGTGAGCCAACCTCTATGGAAGACGGTGACTCAGACGGCTATGCTAGTGTATATGACCCTGATGAAGATTCGGTGCCTGGTTCCGAAAACCCATCCACCCCACTTGTCATTTACAATGGTACCATTTACACAAGTGGCGATACTAGCAACAATCCGGACTCTGACAATGATGGCGTACCTGATTACCTTGACTTGGATAGTGATAATGATGGCATCCCCGATTTGATAGAAGTCGGCGGTGTTGATGAAAATGGCAATGGGAGGATAGACCCTATCACAGAATTTAACGATGCCGTGAAAGATGGCTTCCATGATGATTATGCAATAAGGCCAAGAGTTCGCACTGAGCCTGATGGAAGCATTTTGGATGGCAGGCCAGAAGACTTGGATGGAAATGGGTCAGTTTACTTGATTGGCGATGATGACAATGACAATATCCTGAATTTTAGGGATCCGGATGTTGACGGAGATGGCATTACTGACATGGCAGAGCTGCGTATGCACGCTTTTGACACCAACAACGACGGTAAAATTGACGCATTGGTAGATAACAACCATGATGGTTTCCATGATGTGATACAAGTCATAGGTTTCATTACCACTGATCCTGATGGGCCAAACAACGATGGTGAACCTTCCGATGATAACGATACTGGGAATAGCCCTTATAATACCGTCATCACGGATGGATTCATTGGTGAAGAAAACGGCGAGCCTGATGTGGACGATGATGGCGATGGCATTTTGAACTTCCGGGACATTGATAGTGACAATGATGGCGTAAGGGACAACTATGAAGACCGCAACCGTAATGGCTTGCTGGATGATGGCGAGATGAATCCACTTAACGCTGACACTGATACGGACGGTATCCCTGATGGAATTGAAGATGCCAACCAAAACGGTTTCTTCGATTTGGATGAAACCAATCCAATCATCGTTGATACGGATGGCGACTTGCTAACCGACGGACAAGAGGACGTGAATTTTGATGGCATAGTCAACCCTGGAGAAAGCGATCCTCGTAGTGCTTGCGACCCTTACCTCAGCAGCAGCTGTGTTGGAGTGGCAATTCAGGTGAAAGCCAAACTTCAAGGGCCTAGCATTGGTGCTGGAAATAGTAGCCTCATGAAAGATGGCCTCCGAGCCAAAGGCGTAATACCTGCCAGCGAGCCATACAAATCAATTGATTTGTTTAGACTCGCAAATGAAGGTGGTTCAGAGGTCTGTGATCCAGCAGTATTTAGCCAAACTGGAGCGAATGCTGTTGTTGACTGGGTGTTGATAGAATTGCGGCATGGTTCAAAATCAGACAGTATCGTAGCTACCCGCTCTGCTTTATTGCAGCGGGATGGTGATGTGGTGATGCCAAATGGGGACACCATCCTTGCCTTCAACCTTGTTCGGAGTGGAGATTATTATGTTGCAGTTCGACACAGAAATCACCTAGGAGTAATATCAGAAAATAAATTTTTGCTTTCGAGGACCCCAACCCTCTTCGATTTTAGAGACCCAGCCTTTCAAGTGAAAGGCGTGAATTCACGGGTGGATTTAGGTGGTGGTGCGATGGCACTTTGGGGAGGAGACTTCAACAACAGTCGCAATACTGTGTACCAAGGCCCAAACAATGACATCCTTACCTTGTTCTTCCAGATTATGATGGATCCGACCAATAATAGCTTGTTGGCGAATTACATTAGTCAAGGGTATTTGATGTCAGATTTTGACCTGGACGGCAACAGTATCTACCAAGGGCCAAACAACGACAGAAGCTCAATGTTGCTTTATACAACCTTGCATAACACGGGAAACAGTAACCACTTTGCCAACTTCGTCGTTGGGGATAAGTTGCCTGAAACCAATCACCCTACTTCAGCACCAAAATGTGGTGACGACAAAACGATTCCTGCCTGTGACTACGATGAAGACAGTGCAATAAACGACCTTGACAACGACGATGACAACGATGGGGTTTACGATGTTGATGACATCAACCCTTACAACCCCAACAGCGACAGTGATGCTGACGGTATCCCCGATAAAGTGGAATGTGGTGGTGATGGCAGGTACAATCCAGGCATGGACACCAACCCACTGGTACAAGACACCGACGGAGATGGGTTAAAGGATGGTCAAGAGGATATAAACAAAAATGGCGTGCATGATGCAAATGAGAGCAATCCATTGGATCCGTGCAGCCCAAATGCAAAAACACCACTTTGCGATTTTGACGGAGATGGTATCATTAATGCCTTTGACCTTGACGACGACAACGATGGAGTGGCAGACATTTATGACGTAAATGATTTTGACGGAAACAGCGACAGCGATGGTGATACTATTTCGGATGCAGCTGAAACAGGGTTCGATGGCATCTACCATGCAGAGATAGATAGCAATCCGCTCAATGCTTGTGACCCTAATCCAAGTGTCGGAGGTTGTACGCCAGTTGACCAGGATGGTGATGGATATTTTAAAAATTATCCAGTAAATCACCAATTGTTCGACCCAAGTGACGATAACGCTTGCATTCCAAGTTCTGCGGTTGGTGTCTGCCCTTGTGAGGACACAGATGGGGATGGAAAGATTCTCATTTGTACCAGCCCTGGCACTTTGGCACAGAAAACAAGGAACATTTCCTTGTGGCTGTGGCCGATGTATTCGGCTCAAGGCGCTGTTTGTGGCCCTTGCCAACAATAATCTTTTAACTTACTTTGAAACAAAAAAGAGCCCTGGTGGAAGTAATTCCGCTGGGGCTTTTTCTTGGCTTTTCCTTCGGTAATGCGAAAAAAGAAACCAATACTATTTTCAAAAAATAGGTGCGTAATACTGGCAACACTCGTTATTTCATAACAGCTTTTGAAGTCCCCACAATACTTCTGCCCAATCTTGATGAAACGATAATTAGAAAAACGGAAACTCACAGTCGTCGTCGTCATCCGGTTGGTTCTCAGAAAAAAAATGGTCGGGATTACCAGATACTATGTCCGAGCTTACATTTTCAAGGCCAGATTCGCTCGAATCATTTTCCCAATAAAAATATGCTGACCAATCTTCATCAAGTATATCCTTATCAGAGGCTTTGTCTTTCTCCTGGTTTTCAAAATTCAATATTTCAAGAAAGCCCAGCCCCAACCAACCCTCCTCACCCTGACTTTTCTTTTTGTTCCTCAACCGCATTTGCGCCTCAAAAGCCGCACCCTCTTCCACTGAAAGTTCATGGTAGGGGTCCAAGCCTTGAGAACGTACATGTTCTTCCCAAATGGCAAGGTCATTTTGCACCGCTTTTTCCAACTCTTTGCAATGGCAAAAAACGCTGCCAAATCCAAACGGGCAGTAACTCCCTTCTTCGTAATGGCAGATATTGACATTCCCCCCTTTTACAGCGCTCCATGCTACCTCCACTTTCTGCATTGAGTGCATCAATGCCTTGTATTGCTGTCGGCCAGAAAGTTGAGTGGGAAGCTTGAAACATAACCTCCAACAAGTCCATAGACGTTGGATATGGCAGGTTAATTCAGCAACTTGAATGTCAGTTAACAATTTTTCAGGCGGAAATGCCTCCGCCGGTATTTGATAAATGGCAGGCAGGCTCATCAATTTGGCAGCTGATAAATTGGCTTCAATTTCACTATCATCATATTCTGTAAACCAATCCCGTTCAGGTAATTGACTTGCCATTTGGATGGAAAATTCAACATCCTCAATAAGCTGGCGTATATAATTGACCATTTTTAGTGAGTTTATTTATGGCTAAATATAGCAAAAAAAATTGCCAAATGATTTATTGCTAAAAAAATCAAGTGCACCTGACTTATTTTAGGTAAAATTTCAGGGTTATATCCCACGCAGAATTCAAAACAGTTTCTAAGCAGCGGCCAAGCAATTAGGTGGCCGGTCAGTGGGGCACCAATGTTCACATGATGACCCTGCTGCGGGAACTGCCAACTTCAAGACCAACTGTCGAACTGCGAACTAAAACTTATCTTTGCCTCAAATAATAAACGACGACGAATGGAAAACTTGAAAGCCTTTGCCAAAGAGGTCTGGTTGTTTTTGTCCAGTGGCATTTTTTTGAAAAACTTCGCCATGATGATTGGTTTGCTGGTGGGCATTGCCCTTTTCTCCAACTGGTTTTTGGGCTGCTACACCAACCACGGCGAGTCGGTGCAAGTGGATGATTTCACGGGAATGGAACTCAGCGATGCGAAAAGGCAGGGCAGGGATAAGGACTTTCAATTTGAGGTTTTGGACTCTGTTTGGAAAGAGGGGAAGCCAAGTGGCATTATTTTATCTCAAACACCGAA
This sequence comes from Saprospiraceae bacterium, assembly GCA_041752395.1. Classification (GTDB taxonomy): domain Bacteria; phylum Bacteroidota; class Bacteroidia; order Chitinophagales; family Saprospiraceae; genus UBA6168. The sequence goes on from JBGSWN010000240.1 coordinate 23,293, forward strand.
ACCACTTTCCAGGGTAAAAGAAGGGCGTAAAATTTACCTCACAATAACCGGCGAACCGGAATCTTACCGATTGCCCGACATTAAATTGAGTGCTTACGAATTTGATAGATATTCCAAAAAACTGGCGATGAATGGCGTGAAATCCAGGGTGAAAGAACGTGTTTATGATAGGAAACAAGCCGAGGGCTCCATCCTCTATTTTTACCATGATGGAAAAAAAGTGACGGAAAACGAAGTAAAATCTGGCTACTACGTAATGCCAGGCGATGTGCTGGAATTCGTGGTCACCGAGCAGCGCAGCAACGAACTTCAAGTGCCGGACATCGTTTGCATGAACTACTCGGCTGCCGAATTCCTTGTCAGTTCCTCCAACCTCATCATCGGGACTGTGAACGAAGAAGGCGCTATTTCCAGCCAATCATCGGCCTACGTGAGCCGGCAAGACCCTGCCGCCGGGCAACCGATGCAGATGGGTGGGCAGATCACGGTTTGGCTTTCCCAGTCGCTGCCGCCCGGCTGCGAGGATGGACAATATCCATCCACTGATGACACGGATGGCCAGTAAGGCCTTAACTTCGGCAACAAAAACAGCATTGCATCGTTTTCAAAAACTTGAACCTAGCTGGTCAAAAAATCTGAAGTTATCAAGCGAATAATTCCGACAATGAAATTTTTACACACTGCTTTTTTGCTGCTTTTTGTAGCTAACCTTGTTCATTCCCAAACGCTCGATGTGATGCCAGCAGCTGGCAACCCCGTTTTAAGAAGTTTTGCTGCGCAAAAAACCGCCCAAGATGCCGCCTTGGTTGAGCAGATGACCGGGCACGAGATTCCGCCCAATCAAATCGCCGGTGAACGAGCGAATGACTGCCCACCCGATTTGGAGGGCAACTTTTTGACATCAGGGGATAGTCTCGTTATCATCCTCGATACATTTGGCCTAATGAAAGATACTTTTCCCGCCACACTCACCATTGAAAATGAAAGTAGCCTGCTTTATGGAACGATAGTTTTTGGCGCTGATGAGTTATACTTGGCCTATTATTCAATGCCTGGCCTCGCTGGCGCCCAAACGGAAACCATCCTTTTCAAACTCTCACAACCCGGTCATGACACCATTGTGCCGATTGAAATACATGTTCGCAGAAAATCCAGGGTGGTAATCACCCAGTCGCAAACCGTTCAAGCCGAGTCAATTACGACGTTTTGTCTTAGCAGTGAACTGGATTTTACGAAGCCAAAAAATTGCAGCCGTGCCTTCAATTGTCCAGACAATTATGATGGAATAGGGCAGACCATTTTTCACCTGTCTTCCTATGATTATCCAGATACTTGCTTGGTTTATTACGCCAGCCGATTCCCTGGCGTGGACACGGTTTGCATGAGGATTTGCGATGATTGGGGCGTTTGCGATACGTTCAAAGTGCCCTACATCATTCCCGGGGATACGCTTTCGATAGCCACCAATCCTTTTTTCGATGACTTCTCCTCCTACAAAGGCCCGTACCCGAGCCGTGATTATTGGGTGGACAAAGATGTTTACCTAAACTACACGCTGGCCAAAGATCCACCCTCCGTCGGATTTGTGACTTTTGATGGAATTGATAGAAGAGGCAATGATTATGACCTTGTAAGCGGGGTAGGGGATAGGCTTACTTCAAAGGCCATTGATTTGAGCAATTACAATGCAAGCAGTGATATTTTCTTGCGCTTTTTCTTGTCGCCAAAAGGCTATGGCTTGGAGCCGGATATAACTGACGTTATGAAGCTGGAGTTCAGGAATTCCAATCGTGAGTGGGTCACAGCCGGGACCTTCGACGGCACTGGAAATGTCCCGCTAGACTCCGTTCCGCCATTTACTTTTTATGCCGTAAAAGTGGACGACCCGCAGTTTTTTCACAAGGGTTTTCAGTTCCGTTTTTCAGCGAATACTTCGCCAGGAGGCTCGGTGGATTTGTGGCATTTGGATTATGTTCATTTGTCTAAAGACGCTGATGGCAGCGATGATTTCCAAGACCTTGCGTTTACAGAACTCCCTACGTCCATTTTGAAAAATTATACGGCAATGCCTTGGAATCAATTCAAGGGGCATGTTTCAGATGAGACTACTAATCTGCTAGAATCGAATTTTTACAACCATTACACCGAGGTGTTGGCAATTTCTGCATCCAATATCAAGTACAAGGAATTAACGACAAACACGACGGTGAACTCGCCCTTGCCCGTTATTGAAGGTGGAAGTGACAGTAATATTGATCCAAAAATACCAACTTCGAGAAGCCGAACAATTCCATCTGGTGATTTAAGCAGTATAGTCACAAATTTGAATAATATTCCACCAGGTAATCTTAGGATATTGGAAACCGAATATACCATCCGGCCTAGCGCTCAATTGGCTGATTTTGCCGTCAATGATACAGTTAGGCTTCAGACCAATTTCTCCAACTACTTCGCCCATGACGACGGTACCGCCGAATGGCAGATTTTTGTCAATCATGCTGGGGGGAGTGAGCGATTGGCGACCAAGTTCCACGCCAATGTCATGGACTCCATGAAGGCTGTTCAAATCATGTTCCCGCATGTGAACGGCGATGTACAGGACCAATTTTTCAACCTCGAAATTTATGTGGGTTCCTTGGACTCCGACCCGGTATTTGTGCGTTCGCTCCTAAGCCCTTATTATCCAAATAATCGGTACGACACTTTACAGGGCTTTACAACCTACGTATTGGATAATGAACTGGGTCAAAAGACTCCTGTTGGTATTCCCGCAGACAGTGTTTTTTACGTTAGCTTTCAACAAGCTTCCGCTACCCTCCTAGGGATACCCATCGGCTTTGATATTCAAAACCCTTGTAACTGCAACTACTTGAACCTCAATGATGATACATGGTCAAGTTTCTCTTCCAACCTTAAAGGTTCGTTGATGATTCGGCCAGTGTTCGGCACCGCCAACAACACCAACAGTGCCGCCCATGAAATAACGGGAACTGACAAATTTCCAATGAATATTTATCCAAACCCAACCACGGGCTTTGTAAATTTTGCATTGGACAATGGAAAATATGAGGACTTTCAACTCGCCGTTTTTAATAACCTGGGCCAATTGGTCAGCCAAGGAAAGCTAACGCAGCGCCTCGATATTTCAAGCCTCAACAACGGGGTTTACCAACTTCGTTTTTTGAATGAAAAAACAGGGGAGGTGTTCAGTGAGCGCATTATTTTGGCAAAAGAGTAAATTTGCGGGACTCAAGAGCTTGTTTGGGATTTGGTGCTTGAGCTAAAAACGAGAAATTTTTTGTCAATTTTTCAGCTTTTTGAAGAAGAATAGCGGGGCTACTTGACTGAAAAAAGGTGGAAAAGTGGCGAAAAAGAGCCGTTTTGAGCCAAGTGACCAAATCCAAACAAGCTCTAAGGCAGAATTGGGTTAAACGAGTGCTTTTGGATTTTGTAAAAACCTAATTGTCAAGCACTTACGACTTTTTGCCATTCATTCTTCACTTAAACCTTGAAAAAATTATGGACATCACCGTACAAGAACTAAAACAAAGGATGGACGCTGGAGATACAGGCTACGTCCTCATTGACGTTCGTGAAACTTACGAACATGATGAATTCAATATTGGCGGGAAATTGATTCCTGTCGGAACAATCATGGCTGCAATTCCAGAATTAGAAGGCCATAAAAACGATGAAATCGTGGTCTATTGCCGCTCTGGCAACCGAAGTGGAATGGCCAAACAGCTACTCGAAGCTTCTGGGTTTACCGATGTGAAAAACCTCCTTGGAGGCATGATTTCTTGGCAGAGCAACATTAAGTAGTTGGATAAAAAAGAAAGGATTGCAAACTGCAATCCTTTCTTTTTGTGAAATTTAAGATTTGATTTTCACGTAGCTTTTCACGGAGTTTCCACTCAATTTTTTTACCGTTCGCTCGGCATCCGCCATATTGTCGAATCGGTCAACCAGTACCACGGCATACTTCCCCCGATCGAAAAGCTCCACACGGGCATTGTCGTAGCCCAGTTTGTTCAGTTTTTTGACCTGCGCATCTGCCAATGCTTTTTTAGTAAAAGACCCAGCCAATACCATGAATTTTCCTTCGGAATAATTGGCTTTCGCAGAATTGTCAGTGGTAGCTGTGCCGGAATTAGTTGTTGGTTTGGTTCCAGCGGCAGGCTTCGTATCGGCCTCCGTATCATCCTCGGCAGTTGCATCGCTTGCGGATTGCTCCGTCCCAGCAGCAGGTTTCGTTTTGGAAGAATTGTCAGTGGTCGAGTTGCCTTTGGCAGCGCCAGTCGAATCCACGTTTTTATCAATTTCATAATCATAGACCCCTTCGTCCTCCGTTTCTACTGAATCAGTGGATATTTCGGTTTTGTCTTTTGGTTTGTCACCATTGAAAACATTGGTCATTTTATAAACCAAAAAAGCAATGGCGAGGATGCAAATGCCTACGATGGCAACGGTAACATAGTCAAGTCTGGACATGGTATCAGAAGTTAGGTTTTGATTATCAATAAGTTACGGAATGAAGCAATTGCTTTTCTTTGAAAAAAAATAGACAACTGCATCAGTGGTAAAATTAGTTTGAATTGTTGGAAACAGCAAACGCCACATGCTGCTTACCTTCGCAGCAACGCTTTTTTTTGCTTACAATCAATTTTTTAGAAAAAATGAACCTCAAAATCATATCAGCAGGTGCTGGTTCTGGAAAAACTTACCGCCTCACGCAAGAGCTGGTCGGGCTTTTGGCCTCCGGCAAAGTGCGGGCAAGTGGCATCATCGCCACCACTTTCACCAACAAAGCCGCCGCCGAATTGCAAGAACGGGTGCGGGTTCGCCTCCTCGAAGAGGGACTCACCCAAGCGGCAAACGATTTGTCGAATGCCCTCATCGGAACGGTACATGGCTTGGGCGTAAAACTGCTCAAACGTTTTGCCTACGAAGCTGGGGTGTCGCCGCAAGTGGAAATCATTGCGGACGAAGACCAGCAAATGCTGTTCAACCAGTCGCTCTCGATGGTGCTGACGAACGAGCGGATTGAAGAAATGGAGCGGCTTTCCGACCGGTTGGGGCTTTCCAAGTCTGATTTTGGGAAAACGGATTGGCGGAAACTGCTCAAAGACCTTGCAGAGGTGGTGCGGGCCAATGATTTTGATGAAGCAGTTTTGGAAAAAAGCAAACAACTTTCTTTTGAATCGTTTTCCCGCTTTCTTGACCCATCAATTGAGCGGTCAACGGAGGCTTGGAACAGCCAACTAAACGAGCAGATTGACGCCGCCATTTCGAGGCTCGAAAACAACGGTGACACGACAAAAGTGACCGCCGATGGTGTAAAATCGCTGCGGGAGATTAAGGCGGAACTGCGCCTCCGAGGCGAGCTGAACTGGTACCACTGGCCGAAAATTGCGAAGACAAAAGTGGGTGCGAAAAGCCGTGACGACTTGGCGGATTTGGTGGATTTTGCCAATACCCACCTCGGACACTTGGGGTTTGGAGAAGATGTTAAGTCCTTCATTTTCAATATCTTCGAGTTGGCGGCAGCGGCGATGGAGGAGTTTGAGCGTTTCAAAAAAAGCCGAGGATTGATTGATTACAACGACATGGAATGCTACGTGAAAAGCCTCCTTGATGACCCCACGGTTCAGGAGGTGCTGGGGGAAGAACTTGATTTGTTGTTGGTGGATGAGTTTCAAGACACCAACCCGTTGCAACTCGAAATTTTCTTAAAACTTTCCCGATTTGCCCGCCACTCCATCTGGGTGGGTGACCCAAAGCAGAGCATTTATGGATTCCGTGGCGCTGACCCAGCGCTGATGCAGGCCATCATCGAAGGGCAGGGCGGACTTCAGACGGAGAATATCTTGGCGCATTCGTGGCGTTCACGGGAGGATGTGGTGTTTGCAACAAACGCCATTTTTACGAATGCATTTTCCAGCCTGCCAGCAGCGCAGGTTGCGCTGGAGCCCAAGCGCCGAAAGCTCGTCACTACGGATTCTGCGAACAAGCAAGATGAACCTGCCACGATGGAGAATGCGCTGATTCATTGGCATTTCAACTATGATGGCGACGGTAGGAAGCCTGGCAAGGATTGGCTGAATGGCTGCATGGCAGAAACACTTCGGATAAACTTGGAGCGTGGGATGACTATTTTACCGAAGGGGGAAAAAGCCTACCGCCATGCCTTGCCGGGCGATGTGGCCATACTTTGCCGCTCCAACAACGACTGCCGTGAGGTGGCCGGGGCGCTGCATCGGGCGGGATTGCGTGCTGCTATTTCGAGGGCTGGCCTGATGGATACCGCCGAGGCAAAACTGGTGCTGGCTTGCTTGAAATTTATGCTCAACAAATACGATTCGTTGTCGGTAGCGGAGATTTTGCTCTTGGCTGCCCGGCTGGAATTGCATGAAATTGTAGAAGACAGGTTGGCTTACCTAGCCGCAGCTGAAGAAGGCAAACCAGCATTCAAATGGGGCGAGCAGCACGAGTTTGTGCAGCGGTTGAACGTATTGAGGCCACAGATTGCCGAACTTTCTGGTTCTGAGATTTTGACTTTGCTGCTGGAAGAGCTGGACTTGCGGCGCATAATTGTGGCTTGGGGCAATGTCGAACAGCGGCTTGCGAATGTGGACATGTTGGTGCAGTTTTCTTTGAAATATGAGCAAACTTGCAATCGGCTGCACAGTGCGGCATCGCTTGGCGGCTTTTTGTTGTGGGCAAATGACTTGTCGCAAAATGAAACCGACTTGCAGGGTTCAGGTGAAAACCCGATGTCTGTAAATGTCTTGACCTATCACAAGAGCAAAGGTTTGGAGTACCCGATTGTAATTTGTCACAACCTGGAGCAGACGCTGCGGGAGGATGTTTGGGGGATTTCTTTGGTTCCTGAGACGGAAGTCGTTGACCTGGAAAACCTATTGGGCAATCGTTGGATTCGGCTTTGGGTAAATCCCTATGCTGACCAGTTCAGGGGGACTTTGTTGGAGGAACGAATGGCAGCTTCTGCTGAAAAAGCGCAAAAACGCATGGCCGCCTTGGCCGAGGAAAACCGTTTGATGTACGTTGGATTGACCCGTGCAAGGGATTATCTAGTATTCCCAACCCGTGAAAAGCAGCCGATTTGGCTCAATCGGGTTTGCAACAACGGGCAAGAAGAGATGCCATCACTTGATGCTAATTCGGTTGAAAGTTTTTGGGAATGGGAAGGTAAAAACCTCATGATTAAGACCGAGACTGTTTATTTTTCAAATGATTTTCAACATTCATTGTTAAAAGAAGGCGAGTGGTCGCAATTGAAAGAACGTCATGGTCGGGCTGATTTTCCGCTCTTAATTGCGAGCCTAGCAGATGACCCGAAAATGGCCAATGATTTCAAATTTGAGCAAAAGCCTCAGATTTTCAGCCCATTTTCATTGCCTGAAGTGCCAGAGCGTCAGCAGGTGGCTGCTGCTTTTTATCAGGTTTTATTGGCAAAAACGCAAACGGCATCAACAGCCCACTTCGAAGAAATTGCCGAGCAGCTGCATTTTCGTTATTCCTTGCAAAGCTTGGTGGAACCTTCTGATTTTTTGGAAAAATCCACAGCTTTTGATGCTTGGATGATGACCCAGTTTGCTCCAACAAACCTACAAGTCTGCTTTCCTGTTAGAAAATACTTAGTTGATAGGCTATTCGAGTCTAAAATTGACTTGGTTTTGGAGGCAAAGGCTGGCGTTGTTATGCTTGTTTTGAGCAAGTTTGTTGGAGATGGAAAAAACAGGCTAAAATATTTGAGGAACTTAGCTCAAGATTTAGGGATGTCCAGGCGGATTTTGCAATCACATTTCGACAAGCAACAAGTATCAGTTTTCGTAATTTTTGTGCTTAGTGGCGAGGTCTTCGAATTGGATTTTACAAACTAAAAAAGGAGCGAAGTCATTGACTTCGCTCCTTTTAATCCAATTCAGGACTACCTTATCCGACCGAATTAGTTACTTGGAACGGGAATTTTTTCAGAAGCGAAAAGTACTTTGTATTGACCTTCATTCTGCTTAGTTTCTTCTGGTTTTTGGCTGGCAAAAATCGCTTTTTTATTGTTGTTCTCAGTGTCTAGATTTGCACCGTAGTTATAAACCTGTGTTCCATCTGCATGGCCAAAATCAATTACGCCAAGGTCATTGCCTGGATTTGAACCGTAAGTGTTTGGCGCTGCAAATGGGTCATTCACATTGTCAATCAAGCTGATAATTGCATTCGCATCTTCTGGAATGAAGGTGAACAGTAAGGTTTCTTTGCCAGCGGAATACTTGATACGTGGCTCATCGGAAACGAAGCCAAAAGAAATATAGGCGTTGTTTGGTGCTTCCATTGGGCTGTCAACCCGAGCATTTTCAACCCAAGAACCACCGAAGTTTTCGAGGCCAGCATATACGAACCCTGCTGGAGTTACAATGGTAACTTGACCAGCACCGGTATTTGAACGTTTTGTGGGTTTGATAGATTCACCAGGCACTACGAATACTCCCCAACTCGTATTGTCATCCATTAACTTCAATTTGAAGTACAAGTCAGCAATTGCGTTTTCCATTTGTGCTGAAAGCTGGAAGCTCAGAAGTAGGGCGAAGCTGGCGATGATGGTGCGGAAAGTATTCATTGTTCTTGTATTTTTACTGGGTGAAACAATTTTTCGTTTCGATGCTACAAATATGACGGCGTGAGGCGCTGATTTTTGAGCAATTTTTGTAAATCTGTGACGGCGTTGAATTGGGTTTTATTTGAAAATAAGAAGCTCAATTACTGTTTGAGCGCTGTTTTTACTGAATAAAAACTAAAAATTGAAATCATTTTTGTGACAATTGAGTCATTTCAGAACGTGAATTTTTTTATTTGTGGCATCACTTCTTACTTATTTTAGTTTTATTTGAAATTGACGTTTTTTTATTTGTCAAAAAACACTAAAACACTTTATTTCTTTCACTTTTAGTTTCAACTCGGCTAATTTTTACCCAAGTTGACAAAACCTTACTATTTCGATGATACAAAGAATTCAAACTATTTTTTTGCTGTTGGCAGCAGCTTCAGGTTTCGGCGTACTGGCCTTACCTTTTGCATCAACCGTGGATGGGGTTCAAGTCTCCGCTTTATTTTCAGACAAAGCGTACACCATTGGCGACAATATTGGGTTGCTTGTGTTATTCGCATTGGCTGGAGCTTTGTCTTTTGCAGCTATTTTTCTTTTCAATAACCGGCCAGTACAGGCGAAGATTGGAAGGGGAGCACTGATAGCTGATATTGTTGGGATTTTACTGGCAATCGTACTTTTCTGGCAAGATGCTGCTAATATTGGAAGTGCAGCCGTAAAAGGCGGGTTCGGCGCTGTTTTACCGATAGCATTTGTTGTCTTCTCTTCCTTGGCTATTCGAGCAATCAAGAAAGATGAAAACTTGGTGAGGTCTGCGGATAGATTGAGGTAAACGGAGATAGGGTAAACAAAAAGAGGTCGTTAATGCAATTTACATTAACGACCTCTACATTTTAAAAATGAATTCTATTCAGTTTTCTTATCAGCTCCACGCCTTGCAGCGTAGTTAATTTTCAGCTGACCAATTCTCCTGAGTTTTGTCTTGACATCCTGTACGATACCCATAGTAATGTCACCATCAACACGTAGTGAGGAAGTTATCCTTGGGCGAAGTGCAGCTTGTATCGTTTGTTTGTGATTTTCAACAAAAAGCGGAAGGTCATCCACTGTTTTGAAGGAATCATCAAGCTGGATACGTGGAGCAGTACCATAAATTTTTTGGAATTGCGGCATTGGTCGACCTATATAAATATAGTGAACCAATGATTTTTGCTCCAATTTTTCCAATTCTGTGGCAGAAGGTACTTGTACTTTAACCTTTAGGTCAGTTTCCCTCATTTTGGTAATCACCATGAAGAAAAACAATAGGATGAATACAATATCTGGAAGGGACGCTGTGGAAATTGCTGGCGTTGAGTCCCCACGTTTTTTCTGAAATTTACTCATAACTGTAAATTTTTAAATGCTGTGAAATAAAGTGGTTTACTTAGACTCTTCTCCATAAGATGTAGCCTCAGCTTCAGAAAGTACAAAAGGTATTTTTGCCTTAATTTTGTCTTTCTTTGTTTTCGGCAAGTCGTCGGAGTAGTGTTCACCAAATTGAGCGATACTCTCTTCATCCCAAAGCTCATTGTAGGCAGCTTTCAATTCATTGTAAACTTCAATATAGGTACCATATTTAGTACCTCTATCGTTCTTTAGTGAGATGATAGCAGCACCAGGCAATTCAGCCAAATCGGCTTTCTTCTCAGGGTTCAAAATGAACTCTTTTGCCTTTTCACGTAATTCCTTCACATCAGCCAATTCACCCCTCACCAAAAGTTGGTTTTGGGCATTGACCAGAACTGTAAAAACGTTACGGCTATTAATTCTGACGTTTTCAGGCGGCTCTTCCGACCACTCAGGCAGACGAACCGTGATACCCTTCTCCACATCTATTGTCGTAGTTACTAGGAAGAAGGCAAGTAGAAGAAATGCTATATCCGCCATCGAGCTGGCATTAATCTCAGGTGCTGCCCTGTTTTTTTTCTTCGCCATAATAGTACGGTTATTGATTTTTAAAGAAGTTCCAGATTTCCATTAGAACAGTAAGCACAAAAGCTCCAACGAGGAGAAACACGGAAAGAGTAATTCCCCCACCCACAGTTTTGCTTATGTTTTCAGAAATAGAAAATTTTTCAATCGTCTGTGCCAAAGAGCCAGTACCATTTACATCGGCCATTGAATAAAAGATGAAGAATAGCACGAGAACAACCACAAAGCTGATGATCGCTTTCATGGATGCTTTTGGATCACTTGCAACTTGAAACAAGGAAAGAAACAAAATTGCAATAGCAGCGATAATCATCAGGCCAATCGAAAGGTAAATGCCTGTTAGGAATATATCACCTTCACTGGAATATGCCTGTTTCTCAACTGCTACGTTGTTGAAATCAGATAGTCCTGCAAAGACTGGAATCAAAGTAATGATGAGGCATAGCAAAAACAGGCCAAATCCCAATGCTGTACCACGCTTGGATAGAAATTTATAAACCATAGTTATTTGATTTATCTTTTGAAAATGTTGTTAGCGAACAGCATATCAACCAAAGTAACGGATGCTTCCTCCATTTTGCCTGTGATGCCGTCAATTTTTGCCACAATGTAGTTGTAGGCAACCTGCATGATCATGGCCACAAGAAGACCAAATAACGTGGTGATAAGTGCCACTTTGATACCACCAGCAACGATGGTTGGTGAGATGTCACCAACTTGCTCAATCCGGTCAAAGGCCGCCACCATACCAATGATGGTGCCGAAGAACCCAAGCATCGGAGCCAAGGCAATTACGAGTGATATCCAAATTAGGCCTTTTTCCATCAACCCCATTTGAACACTACCATAAGAAACGATTGCTTTTTCAACAGCATCCGGACCGTGATTTGCATTCCTGAGGCCTTCATAAATTACACTGGCAGTTGGACCTTGCGTGGAACGACAAACTTCCATCGCTCCTTGGACATCACCATTTTTAAGGTTGTTGTCAACTTTTGTCAAAAGCTTTTCAGTGTTTATAGAAGCGATATTCAAGGTGATAATCCGCTCAATGCAAAGCCCTAAGCCCAAAATGAGACAAACTAAGATTGGGAGCATGTACTCCCAGCCACCTTGAATGAATTTTTCTTTAAACATCTGGATGCCAGATGATGCCTCAACGGGGGCATCTGGAGCGGCCTCGGCCGTGACAGGTGTCTCAATTGTTTGAGCAGCAGTGTCAGATTTCTGACCAGTGGTGTCTTGGGCACTTGCATAGTTGGTAGCGAAAGTCACCAAGCCAAAGACGAGCAAAAAAGCTAATAATTTGCGCATAGTCGTAAGATTTTACGTTTAAAATTAGTTAATCGTTACCTGAAAAATTAGTTGCGGGAAAATTCCCAATTAAATTAGATTTTTGAATCCCGATGTTGTTCCCTCCAGAATCTAAAATCAGCGGAGAGATAGGGATTCGAACCCTAGATACCCTTTTGGAGTATACACACTTTCCAGGCGTGCGCCTTCGACCACTCGGCCATCTCTCCGTGTGTTTTTTTTGTGCAAGCAAATCTTGCTGTTTTTTCTAAGCCGCCGCAAAAATTGTAAAAAGAAATAACAATTCAAAAATTTTTAAAAGCGGACAGTTCTTCAAATAAAAATTTGGGACTGGATAAGGCTGTGCAAGTTTTACTCGATAGTACGAAAGATGGGGCAAGTTTAAGAAAGAGTTGTGTAAGGCCAAGTTATTTTTTAAAAAATATTTTTTGAGTTCAAGGTTGTGACGTTGGCGACCTCTTCCAAATCAATGGATTTTAAGGCGGCAATCTTCTCTGCTACCAACCTGACAAATGCACTTTCGTTGCGTTTTCCACGGTGAGGAACAGGTGCAAGGTACGGTGAGTCAGTCTCCAAAACCAACCACTCCAAAGGTATCTCACTGACAACTTTATCTAACCCTGCATTCTTAAATGTGACCACTCCGCCAATTCCTAAATAAAAACCCATCGAAAAAGCGGTCTCCGCTTGTTGGGCAGTTCCAGCAAAGCAATGCAAAATTCCCCGAAGTCGCTCATCTTTTTCCTCCTTCAAAATATCCAGGATGATGTCGGTGGACTCCCGAGAGTGGATAACGATGGGCAGGTCGTATTTTTTAGCCCATGCGATTTGAGTTCTAAATGCCTCAATTTGAATGCCAAGCGTGGACTTATCCCAATAGAGGTCAATGCCTATTTCCCCGATGGCACAAAATGGTCGTTTTTCCAACCAGGATTCTACGATTTCCAATTCACGATGGAAGTCATCCTTCACCGAGCAAGGGTGAAGGCCCATCATGGCGTGAACCTTGCCGGGATAGGCAGCTTCGAGTGCAAGCATGTCCTCGATTACCCGACTGTCAATATTGGGCAAGTAAAATTCGGAAACTCCTAATTTCATCGCCCTTTCCATCATTTCTGCCCGGTCGGCTTCAAATTCCTTTAAGTAGAGATGTGTGTGTGTGTCAACCAAGACTATTTTAGAAGGGTTTGTCATTTTTTTTGCTAAATTTAAGATAATGAGCAGTTTTTGATTGCTAAAAATTTGATATAATTGCGTGAAAATTCAAAAACCGAAAATTGGAACGATTTGTTTTTCAAAACAAAACACGAACAAATTGTAAAAATAACGCCAAAGGCAATATATTTGCGACCTAATATTTCCCCCCTGCACACATTTTGACGCAACTCGTCTGTCTTACTCATCCAATTTCGGCCTTGTAAATCGGCGCTTAAGAACACCTTCATTCACAAAACGGTTAGCCCAAATCAAGTTCTTCCGGTTTCAAAAACCATGAAGCTCCTGAACAATTTTTGCAAAACCTAGCCCTTTGAATCGTTAAGAAATAGATTTTGGTCTTGAGAAAACTCACCACAAGAAATTCTACACAACACAATCGAAGCTTCAAAAAAGCTTTTTGCTAATTTATTAACCGGAGGCATCACGATAATCCCAACTTCAGCATCACGCATCAGCAGTCATGTAAACAACCTCCAATTATGGAAAAAAGCATTGAACACTTTGAGCAAACACTGAACAAACACATGAAACCTATAAACTTCAATTCGCCAAAAGCGCTGGGCTTGGCCATTTCGTTTTTTCTGATTTGCCAAGTTGCATTGGCAGATTCCTTCCTTGTTGGCAACCCAAATTGGGTGAAGCCCTGGGCCGTGAATGCTGGCCCAGATGTTTCCATTTGTCTGGGGAATTCAACCCAACTTGCAGCGTCTGGTGCAAACAGCTACACTTGGGCGCCAGCCACAGGTTTGAGCTGCACCAATTGCCAAAATCCCATCGCCTCACCAGCCGTCACAACGACCTATTTTGTGACTGGCGATGATGGTACGATGGATGAGGTGCTTGTCAAGGTATTGAACCCGCCTGTGATTCAAGACATTGATACCAACGATCCAACAAATTGCAACCTTCCGAACGGCTCCATTGCCATCACCATGATTGGACAAGGCCCCTTCGAGTTCAGCGTTGATGGTGGGAATGTTTGGCAAAACAATGGTGTTTTCACCGCATTGGCGGCTGGGAATTACTCGGTCAAAGTGCGTGGGTCAAATGGGATTTGTGAAATAAGCGGAGGTGATTTTACGCTCGTCGCCCCACCAAGCCCTACCATCTTAAACGTTTTGGCCAATGACCCCACTTTTTGTGATGTACCCAACGGTTCCATCATAATCTCTGCGTCTGGTGGTATCGCTCCATTGCAGTACAGCATAAACAATGGCCAGACGTGGCAGGCGCAAAATATTTTCCAATTGTTGACCTCCGGCAATTACCAAGTGCTAGTCAGGAATGCTACTGGGAGCTGCCAAGTTAGCGGTGGCACGGTCACACTTACTGGGTCACCCGATGAGGCAATTATTGCTGATATTTTCATCGCAAACCCAACCAATTGCAACGCACAAAATGGCTTGATAACCATCATTGTTTCCAACAGTGGCGGTCAGTTTGAATTTAGCATCAACGGCGGCATCAGCTACCAGCCAAGCAACAGTTTCCCTGGGCTGGACGAAGGCGTTTACCATATCTTGGTGCGCAGAACGGATGGAAGCTGCACCAAAAGCGGCGGCTTCGTCACGCTGACCAGTCCCAATCGGCCAATAATTTATGGTGTTTCTGCGGTGAACCCGCAAGGTTGCGGCGGCCAGAACGGCAATATCACCATCCTTGCTTTTGGCCCAAGTACCCTTCAGTTTAGTGTGGATGGCGGTCAAATCTGGTTCAACTCGAATATTTTCCCGAACCTGCCAGCCAGCAACTACCAAATCTCGGTGCGAAATAATGATGGCTCCTGTGTCACTTCGGGTGGCTCAGTAACTTTGACAGAACCAGGACCTCCAGTCATTTCGGCAGTCAATTCCACAAACCCGACGGCCTGTGGATTGGCGGATGGCTCCATCAGCATCTCCGCTACAGGGTCAGGCCTACTGGAATACAGCATCAATAATGGTGGCAATTGGCAATCCTCAGCTGTTTTCAATAACCTTGCAGAAGCTAATTATCAAATTCGGGTGAGGTACGTTGGCGGTGGTTGCCCCATAAATTATGCCTCAAACCCAGTCGTTTTGGATGCGCCCGGCGTTGCTCCGGTCATAAGTTCTATCAACACCACGCAGCCTTCTGCCTGTGGCGTAAACGACGGCAAGATTACCATTTTGGCAAGTGCCAGTGGCCCACTTTCCTACAGCATCAATGGTGGAACGAGCTTTCAAACCTTCAATGTTTTCAACAACCTTGGCGCTGGTGCTTATCAAATTGTGGTGAAACTGACCAGCGGCAACTGCTCCTCGAATGGCTCGGCAACCCTGTTTTACAGCGGCTGCACAGATACGGTTCAGGTGAGCATTGCCGCCAGCGGCGACACAAACTACTGCATTGACCCTGCTGTTTTCAACAACCTTGGAACCATCACAAATGGAACATTTTGTGGCCAAGGCAATGCAGCTACGGTGCTTGCAAGTGCGCTCAGCCAAAATTGCCTGACGCTGACCCCTGCA
The DNA here is from genome assembly GCA_041752395.1 of Saprospiraceae bacterium. Lineage (GTDB taxonomy): Bacteria > Bacteroidota > Bacteroidia > Chitinophagales > Saprospiraceae > UBA6168. The sequence continues at coordinate 38,911 of JBGSWN010000240.1, forward strand.
CCAAACTTCTCAGGACTTTCGCCTGATTTGATTTGCACCGTGCATTGTTTCAACAACAGCACCACCATTTGCGACACCACTTTTCTTCAGGTGACGGTACAAGCTGTTGTCAATTGCAACCCGATTTTCAGCGCAGATACGGTAATGCTCAACTATGTGGGCAACCCTACCAATTACTGTGTGCCGATTCCGCTGACAGATTTATTGGGTTTTGACTTGTACCTGAACGGAACACCACTCGTCAATCCATTCGCTTGTGATTTTGAGCCAACGACTGCCTATTCGTACACCTTCCTGCCGGGCGCTGGCTTCAGTGGGCCCTATTCGCTGGATGCGTGGTCTGTGAATGGAATTACCTACACTGGCTTTTTCAACAATGCCAATGAGCTTTTGGCTTTGATGATGGCATTTGACCCCAATGGAAACTGGCAAATAGACCTTACGCTCGGCCTAATTTTCGGTGGCGATGCCAACTCCAGTTACGATGACATGGAGGTGACCCACATCCCAAGTGGCAGCCAAACCATGCTCAATACCAACACGACGCTTTTGCCGACTGGCTTCACCGTTCCACTCAGCGACCCCGGCGTTTCGGTTTTAGTCGTTGAGAATCCAGCAAACGGCTGCGGCGATACGCTTTACATTAATTCAGTCTTGGATCCGGTAACAACAGACACCATTTACCTGACGACAAACGTCAATACCATTACGCCCAACACTTGCCTCGATGGAAGCGAATTGCCGGGCGGCGTCATCGTCAATGTGGGTTATTGCGGAGGGCCGACCAATGGTTCTGCACCTTTGGCGTCACCAACTTGTGTTTTCTACATTCCGAACCTGAATTTCGCTGGTCAGGATGAATTTTGCATGGTCGCCTGCGACGGTGGTTTCCCGCAGATTTGCGACACAACTTATTTCATTGTAAATGTGCTACCGGAGAACGACACGGTTTACCTGACCATTCCAGCGGGCGAAACTTCGATTGACACCTGCCTCGGCAGCTTTGTGATTGAATTGCCGGGCAATGTGGAATCTGCCAATTTTTGTAGCATTAACACGGCTGAAATTACTGGTTCTGTGACTGGCAACTGCTTGGTTTTCAATGCGAACGGCAATTTTTATGGAACAACAACGGTCTGTGTCAATTTTTGCAGCGGTGGCGTTTGCGACGAAAACACGGTCATCGTGACCATCGTGCCGCCTGTGGTTTGCGACGATATTTTTACCCAAGACATCCTAAGCATCACCACACCAACGGCAGACAATTTCTTCTGCCTCCCAATCCCGATTGGTGAAATCGTAAACTACAACGTGACGCTTGATGGGGCGGTTGTTCCGCAAAACTTCACGCCATGTGGCTTCGACAACCTCGTGGTTTACAGCTACGCAACCCTGCCCGCTGGACCTTACACCGTAAATTCATGGACGGCAAATGGAACGCTCCACAGCGGCGTAGTGGCAAACATCACGGCGTTGGTGGCACAATTGAACACTTGGGATTCCAACGGCGATTGGGTGCTCAACCCTGCAACCCAAACCATCCAGGGAGGGCAGGGTGGTACATACAGCAATCTCGTCATCACACCTGCGGGCGGTGCTGCGCAAACACTCACCGCAAACCTCGTGCAGTTCCCGCTTGGTTCGCAGATGGAAATCGTAGGTTACGGAAATCACGAAGTCATCGTAACGGCTGCAAACGGCTGTGCCGATACGCTGCAGGTGACTTACCTCCAGCATTTTTTCCAAAACGATACCTTGGTTTTCAATACTGCACCGAACACGCCAATCTTCCAGATTTGCGGGAACACTTCGGAATTGTTGGGCAATTTGTTCAGCATCAGTTTTTGCGGACTGCCAGCAAATGGCGGGTTTGTCAATTCGAGTGCAACCTGTTTCACCTACACCCCGAACACGGGCTTCATTGGCTCCGACACAGCGTGCGTGGTTTTTTGCGACGACAATATTCCGACGGTTTGCGACACTTTTGTTTTCGTGATGAACGTGCAGCCTAGCACGGATACGGTTTTTGTGGATGCGCCCGGCACTTCGCCATTCGATACTTGTCTGAGTGCCCAAATCATCGAACTGCCTGGCGTTTTGACCTCGGCCAACCTTTGCGGAGCGAACCAAAACGAAGTGACGCTCACCCTCACGGGCAACTGCGTGACGATTGATTTGGCAGATGGCTTCACTGGAACCACAACGGCCTGTGTGGTACACTGCGACGATTCAAATCCTGCGGTTTGCGACACGACCTTTTTGGTCATCAGCTTCAATGGCACACCACAGCCTTGCCCAGAAATTTTCAATCCAAATGAAATTTTCACTTCGCTGCAAAATGGGGCAGGGGAGGTCTGCCTGCCACTTTCGCCCGCTCAAATAATCAATTACCAAATCACGCTGGATGGCCAGCCATACAGTGGTTCGCTGGTTCCGTGCAATGTTGACCAAGTGTATATTTATTTTTTCGGGCAGGTGTTCGGGCAAGGTGCAAATGGCCCATATTCGGTGTCCTGGACAGCAAATGGTCAAAATTTTACAAGTGTGGTACAAAATATGCAGGAGTTGGTGAACCAGATGAACATCTGGGACTTTGCTGGAAACTGGAACATTGAACAAGCTACTTTTTCCATCATCAGCACCAACGATAACGGCGTGTACGGAAACCTCATCATTGCGCATATTGCAACAGGCATTTTAAGCACCATTGCTCCCGACTTGAACGGTATCCCGTTTGGCACGGCAGTGCAAATCAATGGCGCTGGCCAGCACACACTGGTCGTGGAGAGCCAAGTGGACGGCTGCTCGGATACACTGACCATCAACGCCTTGAATGGCGTTTATTCCCTCGATATTTTTACCGAAGAAAGTACGCCAAGTGACGTGGAGTGCATTGACACTTCGGGCCTACCCGGCAATTTTGTGAACATGGCGATTTGCCAAGCGCCACAAAACGGCACGATTTCCATCGTGGGCAACTGCTTTACTTTCAATCCTGATGCAGGTTTTGTTGGCACAAACACCGGTTGCGTCGTTGTCTGCGACAATCTCGGCAACTGCGACACGACCTTGCTGAACCTCACAGTGACGCCACTTTGCAGCCTTTTCGATATTTTCCCAAGTACGACGCAGACAGAACAAGTGATTGATTGTGGGGACATTGCTGGGGTTTGCACGCCGATTTTGCTCGACTCAATCGGCGATTACGGCTTGCTGGACAATGGCTTCCCCTACAACGGCGGCTTTGTGGTCTGCAACGGGCAATTTACCCAAATCGCCCTGGACACGGGCTACCACGAATTGGTTTTTGTGCAATTCAGTTCCGGCTGCCAGGATACGCTCTTTGCCAATGTGACCTGCACGGCGAACAATGGCTGCGGCACCACTGCACTTTCAGCGCTGACGCTCGAAGTAGGGGATTGTGCTGAATCCGCCCAATTCTGCGTTTCAGTTTCGGTGTTGGATTTGCCAAACTTCCTCATCACGGACAACGGCAGTGCCTTCAGCGGCACGATTGGGATTTGCGATTTGAACGGAACCACGGTCGGCATGACGCTGGACACTGGGCTGCATGTGCTGATTTTGGCAGATACGGTGAAGGGCTGTGCGGATACATTTGCCGTGAACGTGCTTTGTACCATCATCGAAGACACGACCATTGACACGACGGTGCAAGCGGGCGATTCCATCTTGCTTTGCCTCGAAGATTATGGCTACTTGGCCAGCACGATTGACAGTGTGACTACAGTATGCGATGCAAACAGCAATTCAAGTTTCAGCATTGACACGTCTACTTGGTGCATCACAATTTTTGGAGACGCAATTGGGCTGGACACGGCTTGTTTCCAAATATTTGTCGGAGACACCAGCGCCATTTTTACGGTAAATGTAGAAGTGACCACGGCTTGCCCGGTCTTTATCCCCGGCGGAGTTTTGGCGGTGGGCATCCCTTGCGGAATAGACACGGGGCTGATTTGCCTGCCCATCACCCCTTTGGAATTACTCAACAAGACCCTCCAACTGGACGGCCAACCTTACACGGGACCAGTTTTGCCTTGCGGAATAGACAGCGTGATGGTGTTGAACTTCAATGCCTTGCCAAGTTCTGGGCTTATCGGGCCGTACATCGTCCAGTCATGGAGCGTGAATGGCTCAATGTTCACGGGTGCGTTCAATACAATACAAGAACTGGCGAACCTGATGAACCAATGGGACCCGACGGGGAACTGGGTAGTCATAATTGACCCAATTAACAACCTAAACCTGATACAAGGAGGCAATCCGCTGAATACTTACAGTGGGTTGAGCATCGAGCAACAGATCACGGGCGTAATGGTCACGCTTGGCATAAACACCATCACAGTACCAACGGGTGTGTCCATCGAAGTGCCACTTGGAGGCTATACCCTCACCATCACCGACACCGTGACGCTTTGCAGCGAAACGGCGATGATTGAATTGGTTTGCATCAATTCGGATACCGTGACGGCCACTATTTTGGTGGGGACACAGGATACTTTTTGCCTTGACCTTTCGGAATTGGTGGGCAACGTTGTGAGTGTGGCAAACATCTGTCCCGGCACGAACGGTGAGATTGTCAATTTCACCATTGACAGCACCAGCCTTTGCGTCATTTACGAAGGAAACGAGCCGGGCTTCGATTCGGCCTGCGTGATTGTTTGCGACGATGCTGGGCTTTGCGATACCACCTATTTTTTCATCACGGTGAACATCACAACGGATTCGTTGCCGATAGCGGTGGATGATTTAGGGAATGTCACGGAGCAAGGAGATGCAACCAATATCCAAGTGTTGCTGAACGATACGGTGCAGTTCCTGTTGACGGTGAAAGTGATTGACCAACCCGCTCACGGTTCAGCTGGGGCATTGCCAAATGGCACCATCAACTACGTGCCGGAGGACGGCTACTGTGACGAGGATACACCGGACAGTTTTACCTATGAAATCTGCAACCCGAATGGCTGTGACACCGCCACGGTTTTTGTGACCGTGCTCTGCTCTGGGCTTCAGATTTTCGAAGGATTTTCTCCGAACGGCGATGGCAAGAATGATTTTTTCAAGATAAATGGCTTGCAAAACCACCCGAACCACCACCTGACGATTTTCAATCGTTGGGGAGTTATTGTTCATGAAGCCTCCAACTACCAAAATGACTGGGGAGGTACCTGGAAGGACAAAATTTTACCGGATGGCACCTACTTCTACATCTTGGACCTTGGAGATGGCGGCGATATGAAGCGAGGGATTGTGGTGATACTCAGGTAATCGGATAAAAGTTACGTTCAGTACGGTGTGAAAAAGAGGCCGGGCTTTCCAAGCGGAAAGGCCGGCCTCTTTTTGTGCTTTAGGAATTGAAAATTTGGCGTGCCAAGGAATTCGTTGACCAGTGTTTGGAATGATTTTGGATTTATAGCGTTTTGGCGAAATTGAATTGTCATAACACTTGACCATCGGAAATGGAAGTTCATCATTTTTTTTGAGTTAATGCTCTGACAATCAAATATTTGTATATTTTTTGCCTCACTAGCAATTCCCACCCCCCCCTTTATTCTTCCCCTTAGTTCGATACCCCTACTCATCTGCGTTTGGCCCAGAGAGTGACAATTTTTTTAGAAAAAAACGCAGACTAGCAAATACTCAAACAGCACAAGCACTATTTCAATGAGAATACTCAAACACAAAAGAATCCTTACAACCCTTGTCCTTGCACTTTTCTTCTTTGGGGCAAAAGCATCGGCATTTTCTTTTGCCGAAAAATCATTTCTCCAACTCAAAAAGAAGGTGACGCTGCTCCTGGAGGCGCAAGGTTGTGAACAAGGCGTATTTGTAGTACCGCCACCGCCACCGCCGCCTGTTGCAATCTCCATACCCGTGAACACCAGCAGCGATGATGCAGAGGAAAACCTCTCCGGAGGGGCCGTCTCCCTGACCAGCAACGACATCGAACTGGCACAGGACGGTAGTACCAACCAGCAAAGCGGGATGCGCTTCAACAACATCACTATCCCCAAGGGAGCTATCATCACCAGTGCCTACGTTGAGTTCACCGCAAAAGCCACCAACACAGGCGCTGTGACCCTAACCCTCAGCGGCCAAGCCATTGATAATGCGCCGACTTTTACCACTACCACCAGCAATATATCATCAAGAACAAAAACTGCCGCCACGGTCTCATGGAGCCCTGCCGATTGGAATACCATTGGCCAGACCTATCAAACCTCAAGCATTACTACTATTGTACAAGAGATAGTAAACCGCTCAGGATGGGCCAGCGGCAACAGCATGGTCATCATGGCGACTGGGCCAACGACGGCCACCCGCACGGCGCAGTCTTTTGATGGGGTGCCAGCTTCTGCCCCAGTGCTCGTCGTCAACTATACGTCCGCCCCCGTTACAATCACCAAAACCATTGCCTCCGGCAGCGACGACGCCGAAGAGTCAGGCCCCAACGCAACAGGCAGCCACTTGCCAGGTAATATGTACCTCACCAGTTCTGACCTTGAGCTTACAACGGACTTGGATGTCTCGGCAGGATATTCGGATGGAACCCAAAAAATCGGTCTGCGTTTTACAGGCTTGACCATTCCCAAAGGCGCTACCATTACCAATGCTTATTTGACCTTTGGCGCCATTGGTGCCGACTCGCCAAACACCAATACAGGCGCCACCAGCTTGACCATCAAAGGGCAGGCAGCCGATAACCCCTCCACCTTTCCAACCACGGCCTACTACATTACAAACCTTGCGACCACTTCGGCGGCGGTGGCATGGTCGCCCAGTTCCTGGACAACAGGCACTGCTTACAACAGCCCGAACATTTCCAGTATCGTGCAGGAAATCGTCAACCGCACGGGCTGGTCGTCTGGCAACAGCATGGTGTTCACCATTACGGGTACAGGTTCCCGTTCTGCCAATTCCTACGACGGAAGTGCTTCCAATGCTCCCAAATTGGTCATCGAATACACAGTTGTTCCAGAAATCTGTAACAACGGCCTCGACGAAGACGGCGATGGCCTTATTGATTGTGCGGATGGTGACTGTTCTTTCCTCACCAATAACGAGTTTGACAATGGCTTGACCCCTTGGGAATTGTATGTACAGAGTGGCAACACTGCCACCAACAGCGTGGCCACTACCAGCCAACTATCCGGGGTGAACAGTGCCTACGTCAATATTACTCAGGCCACCGGCACCGATTGGCACATACAATTTGTGCAGCAGGGCAAGAGCATTGTGGCGGGCAAAACTTACAATGTCACCTTCCAGGCAAAGGCAGCTGCCAGCAAGACCATCAGCGTAATGCTGCAAATGGACGCTTCGCCTTTTATCAACTACTGGTATCAATCTGTGCCGCTGACAACAACGGGGCAGACATTTTCCTATGACTTTCAGGTGAATACCACCAGTACCGGAAACATTGGCCTGTATTTTAACCTCGGTTCATCAACAGCTAATGTTTGGTTGGACAAAATTTCTTTCAGTGAAATCTGTAGTGTGTCAGAAATCTGTAGCAACGGCATTGACGACGATGGTGACGGGCTGATTGATGCCACCGACCCTGATTGCAAAGCTTACTCTCCCGGTGGGATTACTGGTGCCGCCATTTGGCTGAAAGCCGACATTGGCATTTCAACAGGCGCTACCATGACCTGGACCGACTATTCTGGCAACAACCGCCACGGCATTCAATCTACTGCTGGGTTCAAACCTACCGTTTCAAGTTCGGTGTTCAACTTTAACCCAGCCTTGACTTTCGATGGTACCGATGACTATCTTGCCATTCAAAACCTCACTGGGTTGCCGACCGGGGCCACACAGGTCGAAATGTTTGCCGTGGCCAACCACACAAACACCCCTGCCGCAGCCTGGGCCAATGTATTGTCGTATGGCACCGGGAGTACCAGCCAAATGTTTGGCGTGGGCAGACAAGCTTATACTGACAATGGGGCAGCCGTTACCTGGGGCAATGATGCCATCAGTACGGTGGGGGAATTTGCTGGCAATAAAGTGGCATTGCTCGATGGGAAATACACAGGCACACAGGTGGTGCTGTCAAGTTATGGAGTACAAAGGGTTACGCAAACATCTACTAACAATAGGACAATTGCAGGTGGAAATGTGGGGGCGTATCCTGTGATAGCAAATGGCCCGCTTTGGACCGGGAACATTCCTGAAATAATCCTTTTCCCTACTAATCTTACAGCGGCACAGGCGCTGCGTGTCAACACATATCTCGCCATAAAATACGGCATTACCCTCGACCAAACGACGGCCCAAAATTATGTAGCTTCTGACGGCACGACCATTTTCTGGAACGGGACGACCAATAGTGGGCACAAAAACAATATTGCCAGCATTGCCCGGGACGACCTTTCTGCCCTCAACCAAAAACAATCCAAATCAAGCAATGCAGGATTGCAGGTAGTCATCGGCAATGGCAGTACCATCGCCGCCGATAATGCCTCCAACCTCCAGGATTTCCTTATTGACAAATCGGCCCTCGTTTGGGGCGACAATGCCGGCTCGGTAGCAGCATGGACTGCGATAGGGGCGCCGCCGGGCAACCAAATTTTGGCCCGTACCTGGAAAGTGCAGGAAACTGGCACCGTTGGCTCCGTGAAAATACGGGTGGCCGACAACAGCGGCACCAACGGACTGCCCAACGAAGGGACTAACCCGGTTTCCCTGTTGGTAGATGCGGACGGCAATTTTACCGCTGGCGCTACCATAATACCCATGACGCTGAACGGCACCAACTGGGAGGCCAACGTGGACCTTACCAATGGGCAGTATTTTACATTTGGCATGGGTTGTACCATTTCACTGGCAAGCACGCAGGTGAACGTGACCCCATGTTATGGTGCTTCCAACGGTGCCATCAACCTTTCGCCATCGGGCGGCATTGCCCCCTACGCTTATAACTGGTCAGATATTGGCACCACGGGCAACTTTCAAAACCGTACTGGCCTTGCAGCCGGAACTTACAATGTGACGGTGACCGATGCAGCAGCTTGTGCAGCATTCGCCGATTTTACCATCACCCAACCCGTTGCCATCACCCTTTCCGGTGCTGTGACGAACGCAGTTCCAGCAGGTTCTTCCAACGGGGCGATAGATTTGACGGTAACAAACGGTACGCCACCTTATGCCTATTCCTGGACGGCCAGCGGCGGCGGGGTGGTGCCTTCCGGGCAGGCCAACAACCAGGATTTAACCGGATTGATTGGCGGGACTTATAATGTGACCGTCACCGATGCCGGTTCCTGTACCACCACGGCTACTTATAATGTACTAAACTCCGTCACCAAGCAGCTTTACCTCACAGACCCCTCGCAGGGATTGGACCGGGTGGACCCGGTGGCAACGGCGGATGCGACGACGGCAACCAGCGTAACTTTAGATGCAGCCCCCGGAAATGTTGTTTTTGATAATGCTACCGAAGCTGCCACAACAGGCGGCACACTCAATTTTTCTCATACTTTTGGAGGAGGCACGAACCCATTGTTGGTGGTTGGCATCGCTCACCGGAATGGAGGTGGAGGCTCCGGAAACGATGTGAGCGCTGTTACTTTCGGTGGGATAAACCTTACCAAATCAATAGCAGTTGAGCAAACAGGCTTCAAAGGGTATTCCGAGATATGGTATCTTCCTACTTCCAATAATCCCGGTTCTGCCACAACTACCAATATCGTCATAAGCGGTGGAAGCTCCCCGGAAGGAATGTATGCCGTAGCCGCAAATTTTTCCAACGTTCATCAAACGACTCCGCTGGGGACGCCGGTTGGCAATAATGCAGATACGGGCAGCCCTTCCGTTTCAGTTGGCTCAGTAGGCAGCAACGACATGGTCGTTGACATGGTCTCAGTGGAGGACAATAACGGGATTACCGTTGGAAGCGGACAGGTGATTAGACATACAGGTTTTACCGCTGATAATAAATTATCAGGCGGAATGAGCACCGAAACAGGCATTGGAACCATTGCTATGAGCTGGGGCGGAACTACCCCAAAATGGGCAATTACTGCGGTAGCCATCAAGCCTGCTGCCGCCATTAACTATACGACTTTCACCCAAAACCCAGTGCTGTGTAGCCCGCTCCAACTGCCCGCCGGAGGGACGGTGACCGTGACGAACTACGTTACTGTTTCAAGTGGTACACTTCCCAGCAACCCCAACATCACTGCCACCTTGAAATATGGTTCAACGACTTTTCTTACCCTGACCAACCCCACCTACAACAGCGGCACAGGTTTGCTCACATGGACCGGTACGCCCGGCTCGGCGGTGACGATTTCAGCAGGCGCAGCCATTTCCCTGACCGTGACTAACAACGAATCGGCGTTCTTTTCTATTCAATACGATTCACAAACCAAGCCATCAAAAATATCGCTGCCTGTTTCGACCTATATTGACATCAGTTCCTATGCTGTGTACGATGCCCCTTATCCCGGCGGCAATATCATCACGAATGCCGTTGGCGGCACTTATGTCTATCCCCGTGCTGTCGTGTCAGACCCCTTCGGGTTCAGCGACATCACCGCCATGAACATCACCATCACCCCAACGGGCAATACCGTGGCAGCCACCTCGGTTGCCACCTCCGGTTGTACCCGCACCTACCAATACACCTGGATTACCCCATTCTCGTCAGGTACTTTCACCTTGCCGGCCACTGCCAAAGAAGGTTATGAGAATACAGTCACCGACATACAACCGCTCAGCTTTGACCTTTGCACGCCCACCATCGGCACGCCCGTTTTTGCGCTGGGCGCAACTTCTTCCCGTTGTCAAGGGGCTGGCAGTGCCACTTATTCGGCTACCTCAACCAACACCACTGGTATCGCCTACAGCCTCGATGCGGCCAGCATTGCCGCAGGCAATACCATCAGTTCGGTAACAGGCGCTGTCACCTACGCTGCGGGATGGGGAGGCAACACCACCATCACCGCCACGGCCACTGGTTGCGGTGGGCCAAAAACGGCCACCCACGTTGTGACCATTTCACCTACGGTGACCACACCCATCTTCAATTTGGGAGGAAACTCAGCACGTTGCCAGGGGACTGGGACTGTAACCTACACCGCAACGGCAACGAATGCGACAGGCATCACCTACAGCTTGGATGCTACCAGTATTTCCGCAGGAAACACCATCAATACTTCCACAGGGGCAGTCACTTTTACGGCTGGTTGGGCTGGCACTTCCACCATTACGGCGAGTGCGGCAGGTTGCAGCGGGCCAAAAACCGCTACGCATACGGTCACGCATACCTTGACGGTCGCTACGCCTGTTTTTACATTGGGGGCAACCTCCACCCGCTGCCAGAGCGGGGGGGCGGTGACCTATTCCGCTTCTGCCTCCAACTCGACAAGCATCACTTTCAGCCTCGATGCAACGAGTATTGCCGCAGGCAATGTCATCAATGCCTCCACCGGAGTTGTCAACTATGCTGCCGGGTGGAGCGGGACTTCCATCATCACGGCTACGGCATCGGGTTGCAACGGCCCCAAAACGGCCACCCACACCGTCACCATCACGCCGAACGGCTCCATCACTTTTGCGTTGGGGGCCACTTCTTCCCGTGCTGCTGGTGTTGGAAACGTAACGTACTCCGCCTCTGCAAATAATGGGGGCGCCATCACTTATAGCCTCGATGCGACCAGCTTGGCCGCAGGTGTTACCATCAATGCAAGCACGGGTGTGGTCAGTTATAATGCCGGCTGGACGGGTACTTCCACCATCACCGCCAGCGCCACGGGTTGTGGCGGTACCCAAACCGCTACGCACACAGCAGGTACAGGCAATGTTTACAAACAACTCTACCTTTCCGACCCTTCGCAGGCGCTCGACCGGGTACATCCGGGGCTGGTTTCGCCAGTGGACAATACCACGGCTTCCACTGCTTACCTGTGCCAGGGTGCCGGGGCAAGGGGGTCGTTTGCCATCCCCACTGATATTTCCAACCAATTAGGAGGGAATAACTCCACGACACCCGATGTGGCGGTGTATGAGTCGGGAGGGACGGAAACGGTTCACATGGTGTTTTTAGGCAAGGGGTCAAGCGACTCAAAAGATAACATTTATTATTCCTCCAAAACAGGGGCAGGTGCCTGGAGTTCGCCCGTGCGCATCAGTAGTGATGCCTTCGCCCAGGATGCCCAGATTTATCCGTCCATTGCGCTGGATGCCAATGGCAAAGCTTATGTGGTTTATGCCCATAAAAACGGTGCAAGCGATTCAAAAATCAATGTTTACTATGTGACCAATGCCAGCGGTTCGTGGAGTTCGCCGTTGCGCATCAGCAACGATGGCTTTAACCAGGATGCGGCCACCCCTGAAATAGCGCTGGATGGCAACGGCAAAGCTTATGTGGTGTACCAACACAAAAGCGGAAGTGATGCAAAGAAAAATATCTACTATGTGACCAATGCCAGCGGTTCGTGGAGTTCTGCTGTGCGTATCAGCAACGATGGCTTTGCTCAAGATGCGCTGGATAATCCTGCCATTGTCATGGATGCCACGAACAAGGCACATGTTGTGTATGCCCATAAAAATGGAGCAAGTGATGCAAAAATCAACATCTATTATGTGACCAATGCCAGTGGCTCTTGGAGTTCTGCAGCCCGCATCAGCAACGATGGTTTCGGTAATGACGCAGAATCAAACCCTTCCATTGCGCTGGATGATGATGGCAAACCACATGTGGTATTTACACACAAAAGTGGAAGTGATTCGAAACTCAATATCTACTATGTGAACAAGACGAGTGGCTCCTGGAGCAGTCCGGTAGATTTGAGCAACGATAAAAATGACCAAGATTCCAAGAACCCAGATTTGGCCATGAGCCCTTGTACTGGCATTGTGAGAGTGGTCTTTGCCAATAAAGGTAAAAACATTTATTACACCGAAAATTCAGGGTCGGGCAACAGTTGGACAACCCTGTTAGACCTCAACCCAACTTCCCCGACCAAGAGCGATAGTGGGGACAACCCTGCCGTCGCCATTTCTGGCGCTACGGCAAATGTTGTTTTTCAGGATAAACATGTTTCTTTGGGTGGTAGTCTGGACGTTTGGCACGTGAGCGCCCCGCTGACCCCGGCCACCTCATTGGCGACAACGACTTTCACGCAAACACCAGCGATGTGCAGCCCCTTGACCATCAAAGCAGGCCAGCCGATTACTGTCACTAACTACGTCAGTATCGTCAACGGCACCATGCCAGCTTCTCCCAATATCACGGCGGTGTTGAAATATGGCACTTCCAGCATTATCACGTTGACCAACCCGACCTACAACAGCGGAACCGGATTGCTGATATGGACAGGCACATTGCTGGGCGATGTTACGGTTCCTGCTGGGCAGGCGATTGCGCTGGAAATCACAAACACACAATCAAATGTTACTTTTAAAATAGATTACGACAGCCAGGCGAAGCCTTCAAAGGTTGATTTGCCCGTTTCTACTTTTATTGACATCAGTTCTTATGCGGTTTACAGCGCCGCATACCCAGGTGGCAGCATCATACCGAGCACCACCACCGGAACAACGGTCTATCCCCGTGCCGTAGTAACAGACCCGTTTGGCTTCGCCGATATTACGGCGATGAACATCACCATCACCCCGCCGGGCACCACCGTGGCGGCTACTTCGGTCGCTACTACTGGTTGCACCAGAACGTATGAGTACACCTGGAACACGGCGGCATTGGGCGGCACTTATTCGTTGCCAGCTACCACGAAAGAGGGTTACGAGAATGCCGTTTCCGATGTGCAGGCGCTCAATTTCGACATTTGTTCGCCTGCCATTGGAACGCCTGTTTTTGCTTTGGGGGCTTCATCCACCCGTTGCCAGGGCGCAGGTACGGTGACTTACGCTGCCACTTCGACGAATTCGACCGGAATGACGTACAGTCTCGATGCGGCCAGTTTGGCGGCGGGCAACACTATCAATACTGCTACCGGGGCGGTGACTTATGTGGCAGAGTGGTCTGGCAGTTCGGTCATCACCGCTACTGCCGCAGGTTGCGGAGGCCCAAAATCCGCCAGCCACACGGTGAACTTGAACCCGAATGTGGCCACGCCAGTGTTTACTTTGGGGGCGAGTTCCTATCGCTGTCAGGCTGCAGGCACAGTGACTTATACCGCAACGGCCACCAATTCCTCGGGCATTACCTACAGCCTTGACGCCACAAGTTTGGGCGGTGGCAATAGCATCAACGCATCCACGGGGATAGTAACCTATTCAGCGGGTTGGTTCGGAACGACCACCGTGACGGCCAGTGCTGCTGGATGTAATGGCCCGGCCCTCGCCACGCATACCGTCACCGTCGCCAATGCGGTCGGAACGCCAGTGTTTGACTTGGGCGCCAGTTCTACCCGTTGTGGGGCAGGTGCATTCTTTTACACAGCAACGGCGACCTTTTCTACGGCCATCACCTACAGCCTCGATGCGACCAGTTTGGCGGCAGGCAATTCGATTAACGCTGCCACGGGGCAGGTCACGTTTGCGGCATCCTGGTCGGGCGCTTCTACCATCACGGCCACCGCCGCAGGTTGCAGCGGGCCGAAAACTGCCACGCATACCGTCACTATTTCATCGGCATGTCCCCCAATAGCAGTGGACGATGCGGCCAACGGTCAGGGAGGTGCGCCGATTCCAATTAATGTGTTGGCCAATGATACGGATGTGAACAACAATATCAACCCTAATGCAATAACCATCGTCACTTCACCAGTAAATGGCGATGCTGTCTTGTCGGGCGGGAACGTCGTTTACCTGCCCAACGGTACCTACGAAGGGGTTGACATTTTTACCTACCGGGTCTGCGATTTGACTTCTCCCACACCGCTTTGCGATACGGCTACGGTCATCGTGACCATTGACCCAACGGCGACGGATGTTTGTTCTGAAGCGATTAAGAACCAAACTTATTATATACCCTATCCAGAAGACAAGGCACGAACTGCGCTGATTGCTTCTTCAGCGTCCAACCTTTTGCCGATGCCAAGCAGCAATATCCGGACAGTTATCAGCCTCAAAATGGCCTATCCGGGCATGACATTAGTCTGGGACCATTGGGAAGACGGCTATGAAGCCGACCCCAGCAACCCCATCCAGGCAACAACGCAGGTTTGGGGAGATAACAACCCGTATAATGGGGTTGCCCCAGGCTATAGCGACGATTTTTTGCCAGCCGGTGCTGGTATTGTGTTTGACAATACCATTCCATCCAACCCACGAAATCCTTCCAATATTTTTTATGATGGAAGGGACAAAGTGGTTTCCTCTGGTCAAATATCCATCACGCAAGTGCTTGGAGAACCCTCCTGGTTGAGTGTGCAGGCGATGAAAACCAACGTGACCTCAGTGGCCGATTTTGGAAAATCGTTCACCATTCCAATGGGTGAAAATTTTAATAGCCCAGACTTTAAATACACCGCTTTGTTCATCCGGGCATCTGAAAATAACACCACGGTCAATGTTGATAAGGACAACAACGGTACCTTCGAGACGAACGTGACCCTGAACGAAGGGGAGAATTATTTGGTGAATGGCGGGGTAAAGATTGGTGCAACGGTGGCCTCATCAAAACCCGTCGGGGTCGAGCTGCATGCCGCGGGGGTGGACAACTTTTCGGTCAGGAGCATACCAATTTTCCCGGCAACCTGGTATTCGAATATCTACTATTCCCCGGTACCGACTACGCAATCTCCGGATACCTGTGCGGTCTTTCTGTACAATAGTTTGAACAGGCCCATTGACATCAGTTGGTTTTGGGGCACCTCTAGCAGTGGTTCCATCAACCTGCCTGCCAATTCTGTAAAACGTTTTGCACTTGGAATTTCAGCTACTGACTCTTATAAATTTGTAAATCCAACTGGTGAGTCATTTACAGCCATTGAGCTAGTTGACTCATATACACCAGGCGCAACGGGGCCTGGGTCAGGACCCATATATGATGGTATTGGATTCGACTGGTCATTTAACCTGATTTCAGAAGAACGATTGACCGGTTTTGCGTCGTTGGCATGGGCACCAGGCTCTCTTGATGGTTCGACCAATGGAAATCCAGTATGGGTCGCTCCTGTTGAAAATACTACCATTTATGTCAAATATGATGGAGACGTATTGAATGGGGGAAGTATAAGTCCATGTGGTATTCACTACGATGTTTCTTACACTTTGAACAAATTGAAGTATAAAAAACTGTTGGATACAGACAATGACCAAGGCGGCTTGGCGGTATTTACCTGCGATGGAACTAAGATTGCTGCTGTCTATGGGGAAGATGCTTCCATATCAAGCCCAAGTAATCCTAACTGGGATGTTGGTACGACGATACAGCCATTATGTGGAACTAAAATAATTCTTGCCAACGATGACTATGCTTACACGCTCATAGACCAGCCTGTCACGATTCCAGTCTTGAAAAATGACAGGGGATTTTTGGCAGTCATTGACCCGGCTACATTGAGTACATTGGGCTATCTCCAGCCATCTCATGGTACAGCTACCATCAATCCAAATGGAACGATGTTGTACATACCCGAAGCTGGCTTTGTGGGCGTGGATACTATGGAATATGGTATTTGCTCCACACCTGCCTCGCCACCCAATGTCGTTTGCGACCGGGCGTATGTTATTGTAAAAATCAATACATGCCCCACTCCCAACAACCGCAATATCATCTCTGGCCAAATCTTTTTGGACAAAAACAAAGACGGGATTAAAAACGAAGATGGGACAGGTTTCTCTCCCGGCAAGGTCTATCTATACATGGATGAGAATTGCAATGGTGCCATCAATTTAGGTGAAATCGCAGTGGATACGGCCATTGTGGATGTTTCTGGTACCTACCAATTTATCCGGTACCCTGAAAAGACCGTTTCGGACGAATTTTCCTTGCTGGGAGTCCTGCCTTCTTGTGCAAGTGGCAGCGATGGGTCGGCCCCATGGGCCAGCAACTGGGTGGATGCCGGCGATGCCTCCGTGGGCTACTGCGTTTTTCCGGCGCAATCTGCTGCCAATACAGATGTGGAGGTCACGCTGGATGGCTCCTTTGGTTATGCGCTGCGGTTGGATGATGCCAATAAATCGGCCACCCGGACGGTCAACCTGAGCGGTGCTACCTACGCCTTTCTGAGTTTCTCATACCGCCGGGCAAACAATAGCCTAACGAGTGGGGAAAACATCTTTGTACAAGTATCTACAAATGGAAGTTCTTTTACCACTATCTATACCATTTCAGGAGATGGCACTACGGATGCTGCATATGTCCCGGTGTACAACCAGAACATATCCTCTTATGCTGCTGCCACTACCTATATCCGGTTTTTGACCAATGGCAGTGTGGACGAGGGGGATTTTGTTTTTATTGATGATGTTTCCATCAAGTTCCTCAAATACCCCCAATGTTATATCACGAAAATAGAACCCTCCCTCATTCCTGCCGATTATACGCTGACCACAGCAGGGCAGCATGCCATGACGGCTGTGAACGCAGGCAGCTGCCTTGCTCCTTATGATTTTGGCATTGCCAAAAACAGCACGAGTGTAAGTGGTACGCTATTTAATGACGTCAATGGAATGTCAGATGGTCAGGTCAACGGTACGGCATTTGGTTCACCTTCGGGTGCCACCGTTTATGCTTACCTGATTGATAACACCGGAGAGATTAGGTTTAAAGTAGTTGTTAATAGCGTCACTGGTACTTTCACGTTCCCGTTGGCGGATGTCAATAGCTCCTTTACCTTGATGGTTTCCACGAGCAATCTGGCGCTATACTCAGTCGCTCCTACCTCGGCTACCTTCCCAGTAAGATGGGTAAGTTCAGGAGAGGCTTACGGCACCAACAATGGTGCAGGAACGGGCAACGAAGCGGGAGCCCCCAACTCGATAATAGCAGTGACAACGGGCACAACTGCCGTAACTGGTGTAAAGATCGGTATCCAACAGGTGAATGCTGGCATTGATAGAGTGGTTTGTCAAAATGGTTCAACGTCCATGGCGGCAGTTTCCTTGCCGGGCACTTGGACTGCCAATCCTTCCAACCCGGGAACGGCTACCATCACAACGCCTACCTCAGCTACAACCAATATTGGCAATTTCTCCGCTGCCGGGGTGTACGCTTTCTGGTGGACAAACAATGGTGTCAGTGACACGGCGCTGGTAACGGTGAACCCCTTGCCGTTGGCAAATGCGGGCCCAGATATTACCATTTGCAAAGGATTTTCCGGCACTTTGTCAGTTACCGGAGGCACGAATTATTTGTGGTCAAATGGAGCAGGTGCTGGCGCAATAACGACCGTCAGCCCAATTGTTACCACAACCTACACCGTGACCGTCACCGGGGCTAATGGCTGCACAGCCACCGACCAGGTGGTGGTGGTGGTCAATAATTGCCCTGAAGTTTGCGGAAATGGCCTCGATGATGACCAAGACGGCCAGACGGATTGCGCAGACCCCGATTGCATCACTATCACGCTTTCAAATATAAATGTCAGCCCGTGCATCAATCATCCATTGCAGGATGTGGCGACGGTCAGTGTAACGTTATCGTGGGTAAATGCCCCGGCAAACGACATGATTGAGGTGAATGTTTATGGTCAAACAGAAAGGATAAATGTAGGCGGAGGTGCGGTTTCACCGCAAACCGTCGTCTTCACTGTTCCGGCGGATGGGTCTGTCAACAACCCTATCACTGCTAACTGGCGGATAGCAAACACCATGTGTACTTCTGCTGCAACTTACAATGCCCCATCAGCCTGTTCTTCTGAGCAGATTGGCTGTAGCATCCTTTACCTCTGTGGTCTGGATAAGCCAAGTGATGGCGATGGTTGGGACCATGGGTTCCTCAAGTACATTGACCAAGTCAATGGCAGTAATGTGTTGATGCCTGTTTTAACAAAACCAGATGCCAGTGGCTTGGGCACTTATGACCCAAATAACCCGAACACGCCACTCTCAGTCGTGTTGAGCAATTATGATTTGATTATCGTCTCCGCTACAACAGAGAACTATCTTTCAATTGCAATGATTGATGCACTAAAGAACTTTTCTGGCTCGGTGCTGAATTCAAATTATACCATCATCAATGACTTGGGTATGGCAGCGGTTGAAGGCAGTTATCAATTCCAGAGCAATACCTATATTGATAATACCACTTCCAAGCTTATTTACAATTTTAACAACGACATAAATCCTACTAACGTCAAAGTGTTCACCAGGGGCAATTACGCATCAAACGCTGATGCCTATTTGTGGACGAATGCGGGGGATCAAGCTTCGGCTATCAATGGGATTTTCTTCGTGTATGAAAGCGCAGATGCGCTACCAGGTGTGCCAGTCAACCATGGCCGCCGGGTCTATTTGGGCTACCATATGAACGGACTATATGCCAATTCGCAAAATGGTGGTGCACTGCCAGTTCCGGTTTCGGGCTGGTTTGACCCAGCTAGGCATTTGACCTTGGATGGCAAGCTGTACTTTGACCGGGCATTGCTGGAAGCGACCAAAAAATGTCAGGTGGAGATTTGTGACAACGGCATAGATGACAACGACAATGGCCTCACAGATTGTCAGGAAGCCGTTTGTGGGGCTCCTTCCATTACTTCGGTCAGCGCCACGGCCCCAAACAATTGCCCAAACCTGAACAATGGTCAAATCACCATTACAGCAACAGGCCCTGACCTAGCGTACAGCATCAATGGTGGTACAAGCTACCAAAGTTCCAATGTATTCTCCAACCTTGTACCTGGGATTTACAATATCCGGGTCAGGAACAATTCGTCGGGTTGTTTGGTGGATTACGCATCTAACCCAGTGGTTTTCACTCCTCTTGGCTGTGTAGAAATCTGCAACAACGGTACCGACGATGATGGCGACGGCTTAATTGATTGCCTTGACACAGATTGCCAACCAATGGTGGATGCTGGCTCCGATGTCAATATTTGCATTGGCACAAGCTACACCATTTCTGCATCTGCAACTGGGGGCAACATGCCATATACTTATGCTTGGAACAATGGCCTTGGTGCTGGTAAGGACCAGACAGTGACCCCATTAATCAACACTGTTTATCAGGTGACGGTCACTTCCGCCACTGGTTGTACAAGTACGGATGCAGTAACGGTCAATGTAACCCTTTGCCCTGAAGATTGTACCGATGGTATTGACAACGATGGCGATGGGCTGGTGGATTGTGCCGACCCGGATTGCCAACTTGTAGGCCAGCCTCATTTGGTGGGTGATGTTTACACAACCTGCCCCGGTCAGGTCTTTGTAGAGCAGCCGATTTTTAACGACAACAACTTGCAAAACCCGGTTTATAGCATTTATACAAATGCAATGAAAGGGAATGTGACCATCAATTACCAAGGGGTGTTTACCTATACGCCATTCCCCAATGCGCAGTGCGGGGTGGATAGTTTCCAGTACCAGGTCTGCAATTCGGTCACGGGATGCTGTGACCATGCCACAGTGGTGTTGAACATCGGTGATTCGACCCCGCCCGTGCTGCATAATGTGCCCGCTGATGTTACCATCAATTGCGGCGAGCCGATACCTGCTGCACCTATTGTGTTTGGTGTGGACAACTGCCCCGGTATTTATGTGACCTATAACGAAGTAAACAACAAGGTCAGCGCAGGTTCTTGTCAGACCTATACCATTGAGCGAACTTGGACAGCCACGGACCAGTGCGGGAACTCAGGCAGTGCCAAACAGGTTATCACCGTTCAGGATGTTGATGCACCCGAAATATTCAGGGTTTATACACTTGCGAATGGTAAAAGGCTTTTTGCTGGCCTAACGACCAGGGCAAAAACGAGTTGGCAGCATATCAAGTTCCCAATTAGCTTTGGCGCCACGCCTATTGTGTTTTCACAAGTGGTTTCAAATAATTCAGCGGAAGCAGTCATTACCCGGCACCGAAATATTGATGCGGAAGGATTTGACCTTAGAATCCAGGAAGAAGAGAATGGTGACGGTGTTCATGCTGATGAACAAGTGGCATGGATGGCCATGGAGCCAGGCAA
>JBGSWN010000241.1:0-2110 GCA_041752395.1 Saprospiraceae bacterium
TCTCAAACTCACATCAGAATGTCTTAAAGAAAGCATGAAAAATCTCAAAATCTCGTAAAGTAAGGTCTCAAACTCACGTAACACAAAGGGTCTCACATCAAAAACAGAAGGCTAAAATGTTGTTCAGCAACACTTTGGCCTTTTTTCTTTTTAAGACTTACCGCCAACACCACTACGGTCAATTGATTCCTACCAGAGGCGTTTAAAACTTGCTGCGCAAAAAATTAACAATTCCAAAATGACCCCACCCGGCCTTTTCTGTCAAAATGGATACTTTTGCCCAAAACAAGTTCCGAGTTGCGAGCCACGAGCTGCGAGCTACTCGAAACTCGCAACTCAAAACTCGAAACTTTAAAAAAATGTCAAAGAAAGTCCTAATCATTGGAGCCGGCGGCGTAGGCCGGGTCGTCGTTTACAAATGCGCACAGCACCCCGAAGTTTTCGGTGAAATATTGCTGGCCAGCCGAACCAAGTCCAAATGTGACGTCATCGCAGCAGCAGCGAAGGAAGCCACGGGCCATCAGCACATCACTACTGCCGCCATTGATGCCGAAGATGTGCCAGCCTTGGCCGACCTCATCCGCCAGTTCCAACCGGCGATGGTCATCAACGTGGCGCTGCCCTACCAAGACCTCACCATCATGGAGGCTTGTCTGCAAACGGGCGTCCATTACCTCGACACCGCCAACTACGAACCAAAAGAAGAGGCCAAATTCGAATACTCCTGGCAGTGGAAACTCCACGACCGCTTCAAAGAAGCGGGCCTGCTCGCCGTGCTCGGCTGCGGCTTCGACCCCGGCGTGACCAATATCTTCACCGCCCGTGCTGCCAAGCACCATTTCGACGAGATGCACACGCTCGACATCGTGGATGCCAACGCTGGCTCCCACGGCAAGGCGTTTGCCACCAATTTCAACCCGGAAATCAACATCCGGGAAATCACGCAACGTGGCAAATACTGGCAAGATGGCCAATGGGTGGAGACTGAGCCCTTCGAAATCGGCAAGGCCATCAACTACCCGAACATCGGGCCACGGCAGTCCTACTTGCTCTTCCACGAGGAGTTGGAGAGCTTGGTGAAGCACTTCCCAACCCTGAAACGTGCCCGCTTCTGGATGACCTTCGGCGAAGAGTACCTGACGCACCTGCGGGTGATTCAGAACATCGGCATGGCGGGCATCGAGCCGATCAAGTTCCAAGGCATGGACATCGTGCCGCTGGAGTTCCTCAAGGCCGTGCTGCCGAACCCCGGCGACCTCGGCACCAACTACACGGGCTTCACCAGCATCGGCTGCCGCATTAGCGGCATCAAGGACGGCCAACCGAAGACCTACTATATTTGGAACAATTGCAGCCACAAGGCCGCCTACGAGGAGACCGGCACGCAGGGCGTGAGCTACACAACGGGCGTGCCCGCCATGCTCGGCGCCATGATGATGCTCACCGGCGAGTGGTCGGGCAAGGGCGTCTTCAACGTGGAGCAGTTCAACCCCGACCCATTCCTGGCGAAGCTCGGCGAGTATGGCCTGCCTTGGGAGGAGGAGATTAATGGGGATTTGGAGATGGGCTGATGGTGGTTTGAGATTGTTTGAAAATTGTTTGACGTCGTTTGAATGGTCAAGCTTGACTGGCGGTGACACTTTTGAAAAAGGTGTCACCGCTTTTTTATTATTTTCATCCTAAGTCAGGCGTCATAACGGTTGTCGCCGCCCCGACCTTGGGTCGGGGCGGCGCATAGCAGGGCGCAATCCGCTGCGTTACTTTGCGGAATCCTTTGTGTTACTTTGCGGAAAAAAACTACCACCACATGCTAGAAACCGCCCGCCTCCGCCTCTAGCCCCTCACCTACCACCAACTCGTCAAATACACCCGATGCGACAACTCCTTGGAGGAAGAACTGCACCTGAACGAAAACGCCCGCACCATGTCACCCGAACTGAAAGAAGCATTTGAAGAAACCATTCTCCCCAAGGGTGCGGCTTCAATTTGATGTAGATTTGGTATAAAAAACAGCACCAATGGCAGCACACTACAAAAAAGAAGCAGACGGGAGCATCAGTATTACAATGAACATCAAACCAACAGGCAGCATGTTGGAGCAGGAAGAACA
>JBGSWN010000242.1:0-7348 GCA_041752395.1 Saprospiraceae bacterium
CAACCCCATGCTAGCCGTTTTTGACAAACAAATCCAAGCGGCAAAGGCGGAGGAAAAAGTGGCCGATTTTATGCGAAAACCCATGATTGGCGGGGGCTTGCAGTACATGCCGTTGGTGAAGCGAAAAGGCCACGACGTGCATATCGAGCCGAATACTGGCAAGGATATGTTCATGCCGATGGTGTCCGTCACGGTGCCCATTTGGAACAAAAAATACGATGCCGCCGTGGAGGAGCGCCGCATGATGCAGCTCATGTACGCCGACATGAAACAGGACATGCAGAACGACCTCGCCGCCATGTACGAAATGACTTTTTACGAAGTGGAAAAAGCGGTGCAAATGGTCGAATTGTTCAATCTGCAAATGGTGAAAACGCAGCAAATAATTGACCTGATGATGGCCGCTTACAGCAATGCCGGACAGGATTTCGAGGAGATTTTGCGCTTGCAGCAACAGCTTTTCCGCTACCGGACGGAGAAGGTTTCGGCGCAGACGGAATACCAGTTGGCGCTGGTGAAACTGGATTATTTGACGGGGAAACCCCAATAAAAAACAAAAATTTCAAATTATGGAAAATCACAACCATCCTGCCGAGAAGGCTCATAAAGATAGTGAACATGAGCATTCGGAACATAAAAGCAAGGGCGGCCACGGCCATCATGACCACCATGCCCACATGATTCAGGATTTCAAAAAACGCTTCTGGATAAGCATTGCGCTCTCCGTGCCGGTGCTTGTGCTGGCGCCGATGATTCAGCAATTTCTCGGCTACGAACTAGGCTTTCCAGGTAGTAATTACCTTTCGTTTGCGCTTTCCACCTTCGTCTTTTTTTACGGTGGCTGGCCGTTTCTGAAAGGGCTGGTGGACGAACTGAAAGACCGAAACCCCGGCATGATGACGCTCATCGCAGTGGCCATCACGGTGGCTTGGGCTTACAGCACAGCGACGGTTTTCGGACTGAAAGGCATGTCGTTTTACTGGGAATTGGTCACCCTGATTGACGTCATGCTCGTCGGGCATTGGATTGAAATGAAATCCGTCATGGGTGCCTCCCGCTCCCTCGAATTGCTGGTAAAAATGATGCCCTCCGAGGCCCATAAAGTGCATGGCGATCATGTCATGGAAGTACCCGTGCAGGATTTAAAAGTGGGCGATTTGATTTTGGTGAAAGCCAACGAGAAAATCCCCGCCGACGGCGAAATTGCCGAAGGTGAAAGCTACCTCGACGAAAGCATGCTCACTGGCGAAAGCCGCCCGGTGAAAAAAAGCGTTGGCGCTACCGTCATTGGTGGTTCGGTCAACGGCAACCAATCACTGCGGGTGAAAGTGAGTAAAACCGGCAAGGAAAGTTACCTGAACAAGGTGATTTCCCTCGTCGAAGAAGCGCAGAAGACCAAGTCGAAGACCCAGAACTTGGCGGACAAAGCTGCCAAATGGCTGACGTTCGTCGCCCTAACAGCGGGCTTCGCCACGCTGCCAACCTGGCTGTTTTTGGGAAAAGATTTTGCCTTTGCACTGGAACGCATGGTCACGGTCATGGTCATCTCCTGCCCCCATGCGCTGGGGCTGGCGATTCCGCTGGTGGTGGCGATTTCCACTGCACTTTCGGCGCAGCACGGCCTGCTTATTCGCAACCGGACGGCGTTTGAAAATGCCCGTAAAATCACGGCGCTGGTCTTTGATAAAACGGGCACATTGACCGAAGGCAAGTTCGCCGTGAACCGCTATGAAAGTCTGGCGGATGGTTTCACAAAAGATGAAGTGCTTGCCCACGCTGCCTCGCTGGAACAGGGCAGCGAGCACCCCATTGCACAGGGAATTTTGGCGAAAGCCAAAGAAAATGATGGGAAACTGGAAAAGGTAGCGGACTTTTCAACCATCACTGGCAAAGGTATTCAGGGTAAAATTGGCGGCGAGGAATGGCTCGTCGTCAGCCCCGGTTATTTGAAAGAAAACAAGTTGGACGTTCCGAAAGAAGCCCTTTCCGATAAGGCCGAAACGGTCGTTTTCGTTGTGTCGGATGGCACCGTGAAAGGCTTCATCGCCCTCTCCGACAAGGTGCGAGAGGAAAGCCCCGAGGCCATCAGGATTCTGAGGGAAAAAGGCATCAAATTGTACATGGCCACTGGTGACAACGAGCAAACCGCCAAAGCCGTCAGCGACAAGCTGGGCCTCGACGGCTACTTCTCCGAAGTGTTGCCCCACGAAAAAGTGGCGGTGCTGAAGAAACTGCAAAGCGAAGGCAACTTCGTCGCCATGACCGGCGACGGCGTGAACGATGCACCTGCCTTGGCGCAGGCCGATGTGGGCATCGCCGTTGGCTCTGGCACCGACGTGGCTGCCGAAACCGCCGACATTATTTTAGTAAACAGCAATCCACAGGACATATCAAACCTGATTCTATTCGGGCGGGCGACTTACCAGAAAATGGTGCAAAACCTCGTTTGGGCAACGGCTTACAACGTGGTGGCGATACCGTTGGCGGCTGGGGTTTTGTATCCTGCTTTCATGCTGAGTCCGGCGGTGGGTGCTGTGTTCATGAGCCTAAGCACCGTGGTAGTGGCGGTGAATGCACAGCTTCTGAAAACCAAATTGAAAACAGTTGACAAGGATTGATTTAAAAAAAAGCAACATGAAAAAGCTAAAAATAAACCGCCAAATCGTGCTCACGGCCATCGTCATGCTGGCTGTCGGCCTGCTCATCGGCTGGCTCATCAAGCCCGGCCACTCCGATGAAACCATGAAACCGGAAACCACTGAAACCTCCAAAGCGGAAGTTTGGACCTGCTCCATGCACCCCCAAATCCGGCAATCCGAGCCTGGTCAGTGCCCCATCTGCGGCATGGACCTGATACCGCTGGACGACAACACCTCGTCGGAAGGTGACCCGATGGAAATCAAAATGTCGCCGACGGCTATGCAGCTCGCCAACGTGCAAACAGCGGTGGTCGGCTTCGGGATGCCCACTAAGGAGGTACGAATGAACGGCAAAGTGCAGCCCGACGAGCGGCTGAAATACTCGCAAGTCACCCACCTCGACGGCAGGGTGGAGCAGTTGACCATCAATTTCACGGGCGAACCCGTGCGCAAAGGACAACGGCTGGCCAGCATCTATTCGCCCGAGCTCGTCACGGCGCAGCAGGAGCTTTTTGCTGCGCAAAAAATGAAGGACATGCAGCCTGCCCTGTTCAACGCCGCCAAGGAAAAACTCAAAAACTGGAAGCTGACCGACTCACAAATTGAGGGCATTTTAGCCTCCGGCAAATCGCAGGAACGCTTCCCGATTATGGCCGACGTGAGCGGTATTGTGATGGAAAAAAAAGTGAACCTCGGCGACTACGTTCAGCGGGGGATGCCGCTGTACGATATCGTGGACCTATCAAGGGTCTGGGTGCTGTTCGATGTTTATGAAAATGACATGAGTTGGGCCAGAGTTGGCAGCACGGTGCAGTTCACCGTCCAGTCGTTGCCGGGTGAGAATTTTACCGGGAAAATCAGCTTCATTGACCCCGTCATCAACCCGGCCACGAGGGTAGCCACCGCACGGGTGGAAATCGCCAATCCCGGCGGCAAGCTCAAGCCCGAAATGTTTGCCAGCGGTACCATCAAAACCCAACTTGCGGGCAAAAAGGAAAGCATTATGGCACCCAAAACTGCCGTGATGTGGACAGGCGAACGCTCGGTGGTTTATGTTAAAAAATCAAGCGAACAAGGCACTAGCTTCCTGATGCAGGAAGTCACGCTCGGGCCGCTGGTCGGCGACAATTATGTAATAAAAAAAGGACTGGAACCCGGCACTGAAATCGCCACCAACGGCACCTTTTCCATTGATGCTGCTGCGCAATTGGCGGGCAAGCCCAGCATGATGAATCCCAGCGGCGGCGCTGCGATGACAGGGCACAACCACGGCGGGAATACCCCTGCCGCTGCCGCCCCGGTACAGCCGATGGAGGTAAGCAAGCCCGCAAAAGCAGCGGTGAAACAGTTGTTCGACCTTTATTTTCCGATGAAGGATGCGCTGATAAAAGCTGATTTCAGTGCCGCCAAAAAGCAGGCGGAGGGCTTGAAAAAGGCGTTTGAAAAAACGAGCATGAGCCTGTTCAATGGCCCGGCGCACGACCATTGGATGAAACACAGCGGCGTTGCTGTAGTGGCGTTGAACAAGTTGGTCGCCTCAAAAGACTTAGAAGGTGGGAGGCTGCAATTCAAACCGCTTTCCGAGCAAATGCTGGCCTTGGCGAAGGCTTTTGGACCATTCGGTGAAGCTATTTTCGTGCAGCATTGCCCCATGGCCGATAGCAACAATGGAGCGGATTGGCTGAGCTTGGACAAGGAAATCCGCAACCCGTATTTTGGGGAGAAAATGATGAAATGCGGGAGCGTGACGGAGACTATCAAGTGATAACTTTGAAAGTATCAACGATGATGCTTTCGCTTGGCAACCATCCTCATTTTTATGATTAAAAAAATAAGTATCAATGCGGCTATTGACAGGCCAATATAGAACAGAAGCCCACTTTTCTTTTTTATAACTGCTACCTCGGTAACGGTCAGCATTTGGTTCACGGGCTGGTTCAGTAGCACCTGTCTGCCGCCGCCCGTCCAAGTGACGATGACTGAATCTACTACTGTGGCAGCGCCAAGTCCAAAATGAGCAATCGTTGAATTCTGGGAGAGGTGACTGGAGCCGCCGCCATCTATTTCCCGAATCATTTGCGTCTTGCCGACCACGATTCTGACCCGAGAGCCAATGCCGTGCTTCTCGGCCTGAACGCCCGCCAACGCCACTTTCAGCCAGTTGCCGTGGGTGGAATCGTTGCGGAAAAGCTTGGTCATGGACAGCATGGGGTAGTCTTTTATGGGCTTTTGGTTGACGACGAGGATGTCCATGTCGCCGTCGTTGTCAAAGTCAAAAACGACGGAGCCACGGCCCATGCCGTAGTCATTGACGCCAGCGGCACGGGCATTGTCCTGAAAGTGGCCGTTGGTGTTTTCGAAGAGAAAATCGCCCATGGGAACACAGTTGGGGTTCAGGTCGCCATTGGCTACGTATAGGTCGAGGTCTCCATCCTGGTCGAAATCGGCCCAGTTGGCACCCCAACTGATGGTGAACATGGACATGCCCAACTCCTGCGACATATCCTTGTATGGCTTGCCAGCGCCCTGATTCACCATGAAGCGGTTGAATTTTATATTGGCGACAAAATAATCAAGGAAACCATTGTTGTCATAATCACCGACAGCGGCGGCCATGGCGTTTATGCGCAAGTCCATGCCTGCCTCTTTTTCCACATAAGTAAATGACTCATCGGGGTAATTATTACGGAGCAAATAATTGGGTTTTGCCTTGTAGCCGAAGTCGTTGTTGATGAATAAATCCTGGTCGCCGTCGTTGTCATAATCCGTGAAAACACCGCCAAAACCGAAGCCCCGGTGGTTTAATCCATAATCTTCATACACATTTTTAAATCGCTTTCCGTCCTTGTTTAAAAGTAGATAACCTTCAGCGGTTTTACTGGCATTTACGATAGTGGCGTCGTTGATTTCCGTGAGTGGGCCGTCATATTCTAGAAAATAATTACCGACATATAAATCGGAGAACCCATCACCGTTAAAATCACCAAAACTGCCACCCGTACTGAACGAATATAATTGGTCAAGGCCATATTCTTTGGTAGCATCATGAAAAGTGTTGTCCCCATTATTCAGGAACAGCAAATTCTCGGCCCGTGGTATATTGGTGGAATTATCTTTTTTATTAATAGTCGTAATAAAAAGGTCCACCCAGCCATCCCGGTTCACGTCGGCACCAGACACGCCTTGGGTCGCATATTGCTTGGTAAGTTCAAGCCCGCTGCCCTCGAAGATGTTCTTGAAAGTGCCGTTTTTTTGGTTCAGCAGCAGTTGGTCATCGTTCATGCCGGAGGTGAGGTAGAGGTCTTCGAAGCCGTCGTTGTTGAAGTCCAGGACGCAAGCGCCGCCGCCGAACATGCCCTCGTACACCACGAATTGGTGGCTGATGCCAGCGGATTCGGTGGCGTCGGAGAAGCGGATTTGGGCATTCAAATCCGTAAAATAAAATATTAGCAGAAGCTTGAGCAAAAGCCCATGAATTATCTGTTTTGACCAGTACATTTTTACTTTTTCCATTTCAAATGATTGATATTTTCCGCTATCCGAACGCCTCCTTCCAGCCCCACCTTATTGTCCTGTGGCGTGTGTATGCCGCCATAAAACCGGGAATTTGCTGTCTCCTCTGCTACTTGCCAGAATGTGGTGAAAGACCTCGGCTTAAAGTCTGCATTTCTTATATCATCCCGCTCCCGGCCTTCATGCGATCGGTCGGTGAATGCGAAATTTTCACCATATAGCTTGATTAAAACCTTCGCAGCCGCTGACGCCTGTATGGCATGTCCTGACGGGAAAGCCGGGAACGGCGGGTCGGGCCAAAACGACTCCCACCGCTCGTCTATATATTCGGGTATAAATGTATTGGGGCGCTCGGAATAAAAATGGTATTTCCATTTCCAGCAATTAATAAATGCATCTGCAACGGCCATTCCCACATGCGCATATGTTTCGGCGCAATGGATTAAATCTGGCTTTTTATCCTTAATAACTTGCGTCGAAATATAAAAAGAGTGTCCCGGCGGCGTGAAGGTCACATCGGGGTCGTCTCCCCACCATATTGCACATTCTTTTTCAGCCTGCGTCAATGATTTTTCCTTTTCATAAACCGCCATATATTGTTGATAATAAGGAGAAGTTTTGGCAGTGTCAAAAGGAATCATATACGGCGTTTCTATTTCGCTGTCCACTTCCAGAAAAGTCCGGTTTTCGCCCCAATGCGGGTGCAGCGGATAGTGGCTGAACGACTGCGCAAAAAGCGGTGGTTTCCAGCCGCCCGGCTTTTCTGGAATTTCCAGTTTTTTATCAAAATTATGCAAATAACCTCGATGCCCACCATCCGTTTTTGACCATTCGAAAATACTTTCGGCCACCGAGCGACCAAAGGCCACAGACCTGTCTATCAATGCTTTATCTTCAATTTTTGACGAAATATTTTCAAAAATAAGCTGCTCTAGCGAGTCAATTTTTGCCTTGTTTTCGTCGGAGGTTTGGTTGTAGATGCTCCGCAAAATCGATGCTTGCCCTGCATTCATGGATAGTTGCCAGTTATATGGTTTTCCGGTTTCGATATTGGGCAGTTTGTCCAATCCGTTCAGTTGACCCACCAGTGAGTTGTATTCAGGATACCCCGGCACGACGGATTCGTACATCGTCAGGCCGATATAACCGATGCAACGGGAGGCATAAGTCGGCGTATTTGCTGGTGTGAATTGGGT
>JBGSWN010000243.1:0-37586 GCA_041752395.1 Saprospiraceae bacterium
TGCGTTCTCTCACCCTCTCACTTTTCTCACCTGCTCACCCTCTAGCCTCTCAGCACTTCTTCTTTTATCCCTTTGTATTCTTCTTCGGTCAAAATACCTTGTTCCCGCAGTTCGCTCAATTTTTTGATTTGGTCGAGCAGGGAAGGCTGCTTTTCAGTGGGTTTTTGCGCCAGCAAATCAGGTGTTTGCGCTGGTGCAGCGCTGTGCAGTTGATAGCCTTTTTTTACAAAATCACGAAACTCAGGCTGGGTGCGAACGAAGGCCAGGCCCTCATGTTTTTCAATCTTGTCAAAATCAATGAAGCCAAAATGAACGGCTTTGGTGAGGTGATAAAAAGCAGGGTCGGGGCGCTCGCTCAAGGAGTAACAGCAGGCCAAATTGAAGTGAACAGCAGGGTCGTCAAACTTGATGGCAAGCGATTTTTTGAAATCCTCCGCTGCACCTTCGTAATCGTAATCCTTGAATTTTTCGATGCCCGCTGCTTTGTGGGGATTGGCAATTTCGGTTAGTGGGTTTGAAGAAAATCGCTGTTGATGTGGAGATGCAGAAACGACTTGCGGAGGCCGATTGAGGTAGCGCTGGTTGTACTTTTCGTTGAATTCCTCCCGATCCATGGACAACAACAAAATGGCGTCAATGAATGAAACAACGCCCATTATCATAACGATTGGTCCACCGATATTTATCGAGGCTACGAACAATATTGCGGTGGCAATGGCATAAAATCGCCCTAATTTTCGCTCCCCAAGGTAGAAACGGTGGATGCCCAGTGGGCCGAAAAACAAAGCAAATATTCCAGCAGTGGTTTTATTCTTCATTCCAGCAAAAAATTTGACACCAAGTTAAGTTTTTCGCCTCAATTGCATCGAATCACCAACTTATAATTATACAAGACGTTAAATTTCAAGGACAAACTGGCGTACACTGATTTTTGCGCCTATTTTTGCAGTGCATTTTCAAGATTTTGAAAAAAATACTCCGACATATCACGGTTTACCTGTTGGCTACGACGATACTCGTGGCTTCCAACGGCTTGAGCGTCCACCATTTGTACTGCTACTGCAAGGGTAAAATGGTCACGTCGCTCTTCCACCCTGACGAACCGTGCGGCATTGCGGAGCACCAAGCAAAGCAAAAGACCTGCTGTAAAAGCGACACCTGCGGCAAAATGGTTGATGAAAAAAAGCATAATTGCTCCGACTGCACCAGCGTGTTTGTGAAACTCGACACCAAGTACTTGCCCTCCTTTTTTGACCTTAAATCTTTGGATTTTATTGCTCCGCAAAGAGTGTTTTGCCCGTTGGTTGAGCTTTTTGCTTCGCCAAAAAGCCTCCTCCGCTGGCAACAAGACCTGCCGCCCCCGCCGCCCGCTGGCAACGAACTGCTGCCCTGGATCCAATCCTACCTTTGTTAGTGCTCGCTGATAAACTTGTTAATATCAGTTTCATCAGTTAAATCTGTGTCCCAACCATTCGTTTTGGGAGACGTAAATTAAAAAAAATGAGAGCGCTAAGCATATCCATCTGTTTGATATTCAGCATTTTAACCCAAGTACAAAGTCAGACTGCCCGACAACTCTACGGCAATGTTTTCAATGAAAAAGGCGAGAACCTCATCGGTGCCACCGTGCTCTGGCTAGGCACCGAAATCGGCACTGTGACCGACGTGAACGGCGATTTTTGGATTGAGAAAAGGCCAGATACCGCCAACCTCGTCATTCAATACGTGGGCTACAATCCCGTCACTGTGGAGATGTTTCCGCACGAAGATTCCGCATTCATTCGGGTGGAAGGCATCACCGAACTGCAAACCGTGGTAGTGGCCGAGCACCGGGACGACGCCTTCACCTCCACCCTCGATACCCGCAACATGGAGCAAATAACCTCCTGCGAACTGAAAAAAGCGGCCTGTTGCAACCTCGCTGAAAGCTTCGAGACAAGCGGCAGCGTGGACGTGATGCGGCAGGACGCCGTCACCTCGGCTTCCGAAGTCCAGATGCTGGGCCTGCGGGGCATTTATTCGCAGTTGTTGGTGGAAAAACGGCCTGCCTACACGGGTCTCGGCAGCCCGCTGGCGCTGGAGTACATTCCCGGCACTTGGGTCGGAGGCATCCAAGTTTCCAAAGGTGCGAGCACCGTGCAGAACGGCCCGCAAGCCATGACCGGACAAATCAACGCAGAACTGGTCAAGCCGCATCAGGATAAAAAACTCTTCGTAAACGCCTTCGGCGCAACGACCGGGCGGGGCGAGCTGAACGTCCATTTGAACAAAAAAATCAACCCGAAGCTGAGCAGCGGCCTACTTCTGCATGGAAGTACGACACAGGGTGAGTTTGACAAAAACAACGACGGTTTCATTGACCAGCCCAAGAAAACAAGCCTCGTTGCGCTGTGGCGTAATTTTTACCACGCCGAAAATTTCAGCACCCAGTTCAATGTTCAGGTACTCAGCGACGAGCGGCAGAGTGGCCAGCTCACCGCCTTCGATAAACTGCCGGATGCACCCAACTCCGCCTACCGCATTGACCAAAAAAACCGCCGGGTGGATGTGTTCGGCAAGTTCGGCTACTTCGGTTTTTTGAAACCGGAAACTTCGGTGGGCTTCATCTACAGCGGCTCAATGCACGATATGCAGAACCAATTTGGCAACACCCGCTACAACGGCAAGCAGCGGAATTTTTACGCCAACCTGATTTATTCCAGCTTCATCGGCACCACCGACCACAAGGTGAACGCAGGGGCCAGTTTTCAGTACGACGATTACGACGAATTCCTCAACGAAGCTGATTTCAGTCGGGTGGAAGCCATGCCGGGCGTGTTCGGTGAGTACAATTTCACCCAAGATAAATTTGGGGTGATAGCTGGCCTCCGTTTCGACCACCACAACCGCTACGGCCTATTTGCCACGCCGAGGTTGAACCTGAAATATAATTTCGACGACAATACCATCCTGCGCTTGAGCGGCGGGCGTGGGGTGCGCACGGCACAAGTTTTATCCGAAAACATGGCCGTGATGGCCAGCAACCGCCAGTTCGTGGTGGACCAATCGCAGCTCGACATCGAGGACGCCTGGAACGTTGGCCTGAATTTCACGAAGAACTTCAAAATCGGTGGCAAGAGCGCCAGCCTGGTGGCCGACCTGTACCGCACCCAATTCGTGAACCAAGTGGTGATGGACATGGAGAGCGAGCATGGCAAGGTGCTTTTTTACAATTTAGAAGGAAAAAGCTTCTCCAATTCCCTGCTCGTGCTGGGCAGTTGGGCGCCGTTCAAGGGCTTCGACATGAAGTTGGTTTACAAACTGAACGATGTGAAAGTGAGCTACAGCCCTCCGGGAAGCAACGGCGCTGCCGACCCGATTCAGCGCCCAATGCAAGCCCGTCACCGGGGCCTCGTGACGCTGAATTACGAGACGCCGGACGAAAAATGGATGTTCAATTCCAATACACAAATCACTGGTAAACAACGTTTTGCGCACAGCCACGGCGTACCATCGGAGTTAATAAACGACTTCACGGGAGAGGCACCTGCCTTTGCAGTGGTGAACGCCCAAGTTACCCGCCGCTTCAAGACTTTGGAGTTTTACCTCGGTGGAGAGAACCTGACCGACTACCGTCAAAATAGCGCCATCGTGGATTCAGAACATCCGTTCGGAGAGTATTTCGATGCCATGCAGGTTTGGGGGCCACTGGTTGGAGCTAGGGCTTATTTTGGTATCCGGTGGTGGATTGATTGATATTGCAATCCAGAATTGATAAAACAACGAGGGCCGTCCGATATTCGGATGGCCCTCGCTGTTTCTTATCAAAATGAAATCAGCAATCAAGCTTTTTCCAAAATCACCCTAGCCGGCGTGCCTTCCACGCCCGCAATTTTCAATGGCAAACAAACCAGCCGATACGCTCCCGGCTCCACCTTTCGCAGGTCCAGCGTCTCCACGATGACCACCTCGTTCGACAGTAAAATTACATGCGTTTCAAACGAATCGTGGTAAAGCTGTATGCTCAAATAATCAATGCCCACAAGGTGGATGCCGTGGTCCACTACCCATTGCGCAGCATCGGCGGAGAGGGCGCAAAAGTCCTCGTGGAAAGGGTGCGTGGGGTCGTCCCAATGGCGGGAGTTGTCCGTTTTGAAGAGGATTTTTTGGGTGCCTTCCGGCAAATGGAGGGCTGCTAGGTCGGCAGCGGTAATCCTCGTTTTGCCTTGACAATCAACCACTTGGCACGGCCCGACGAGCTTCTCCAGCGGGATTTCGATGGTCGTTTTGCCGCCATCCACGAAGTGCAGCGGGGCGTCAATATGCGTACCTGTGTGGCTGCCGACGGCGAAGTTCGTCACGTTTGCATCGCTGCCTTCGCTCATGCGGAACTTGTGGGTGATGATGGGCTGCGCCTCCCCCGGCCAGACGGGGAGTTGCGGGGTGATGGGGACGGAAATGTCAATTAATTCCATAGTGATTAGTGACTGGTGATGGGTGATTGGTGGCTTGTGCTGTTCCCAGTCACAAGTCACCAATTACCAATTACAATTTATGAATCTTCGAATAGTCAATCCTTCTCCTTTCCTCCTCCTCACCTTCCTTTTTCGTCACAAACCCCTTCGGATAATAAAACCGCTCCCGCACTTGGTTGTCCATCAGGTAGGATTGCTTGTAGCCACGGTAGGTTCCCCAGAACTGGTTGTATCGGAACAGCAAAATGCTGAAAAATTGCCGAAGGAAAACTCCGTCGTGCAGCGCTTGCTGCCAGTCGTGGCGGGCGTTTTTCCAAAATAAAGTCAGAAACGTCAGGAAGTTGAAGGTCTCGTTTTTTTGAATCAAACGCAGGGCGATGGCTTCCCGGCGGTAGCGGTTGAAGACGTTTTTCCAAGTCTCTTCGTGGACGTGGATGATGGTCGCCCCGGCCTGGTAGGCGATGCGGTGGCCCTTCGCTTGCATTTTTTTCGCCCAATCGAGGTCTTCGAGGCCGGTGAGTGTCTCGTCGTAGGGCTGCTCCAGCCACAAGCTTCGGCGGATGGCGCAGTTGGCGTTGTTGCAGAACGGGTGCAGTTGGTTCATCGTACTTTCTTCCGGGAACCACTTCGCAAAAATCTGGTGCTCGCTGTACTTGTTCAGCTCGCAGCCCCGCTGCTTGCCGTACACGAGGCCGATTTTTTCATCTTCGTAAAACGGCTTCATCATCAGCTCCAGCCAGTCGTTGTAAACGGGATAAACATGGGCGCTGGCGAATAGCAAAATATCGCCCGTGGCAGCTTCGCACCCCAAGTTCAGGGCATGGCCGAAGGAAAAATCCTGTGGCCGCAGCGAGATGATTTTCGTTGGAAAATTGGAGGCAATGCTCACCGTGGCATCCGTCGAGCCAGAGTCCACTACGATGATTTCGACCTCCTTCACGGTCTGCTCCATCACCCCAGCAAGCAGGCGCCCGATGTGCTTTTCTTCGTTGAAACAGCGGATGATGAGGGAGATTTTCATGGTTGAAGTAGTTGAAATGGTTTATTCGCCGCTCTCGTTCACCCATTCACCCACGTACAAATCACTTGATCCTCCCGGCTAGCCAGTTCGGCAATTTTATAGCCGTTTTCAATCAGGAACTTGAAAATAGCGGTCAGGTCTGTACCGAAAGCGGGGAGGAAAAGCGGGTGCAGCTCAAGTACCAGCGCTCGTGGTTTTTTATCGCTTCGCAATAGGCCGGACATGCCTTGAAGCGCCATCATTTCGGCGCCTTCTATGTCAATTTTCACCACTGTAGGTAGCGGGATTTCTTTGCGGGCAATGAGGTCGTCAACCGTTTCGATTTTCACCTTGATGGAGGTCGAAATTTTGTTCACAGGTCGTAGGCTCGGAGAGGCGGCGTAGGCACCTGCCGTGAAAAGTTCCAGTTCACCGGGCTTGTCGCCAAGGGCGACGGGCATGATTTGGTAGTTGGATAGGGCGTTCAGTTCGTAGTTGGCGAGCAGGCGCTGGCGGTTTTCTGGATCAGGCTCGAAGCTGAGAACCTTGCCACCGCTGGCCTTCGCTGCTGCTGGGATACTCCAGGCACCCACCGAGGAGCCGATGTCGTAGAGCACGTCATCTTTGCGCAGCAAAGCCAAAAGTGCTTCCAGTTGGTCTTTTTCTCCACCAAATTTTTGCAGCCGGAACATCTCCACAGGATTGTTCACACGGAAACGAATGGTCTTACCCGATACCAAACCTTCATGCGAGCAGGTATATGGATAGCGGTATTTATTAAGTATTTTCTTTAAGGTCTTTTTCATTCGTGATGCTTGATGAGGGGCAAAGTTACCGCAACAGCGTCAAATCCCCCTTCATTTCTACCGTAGTGCCATCTGGCAGTGCCACGATAATATAATAAACAAAAACATCTGAGTTCATGTCCTTGCCACGGAATTTGCCGTCCCAACCATACAACGGGTCGTTGGGCGGGGTGTTGCTTTTTTCGAAGACCATCTCCCCCCAGCGGTCGAAGATGCGAAGTACCCGCACCTCCTCCACACATTTGCCCAGCACGTAAAACACGTCATTGATGCCGTCACTGTTCGGGCTAAAGGCGTTCGGGATGTATGCTTTTCCATTAAAATCCACCTTGACCACAATGCTGTCGAGTGCTTTGCAGCCGTTAGAATCAGTCACCATGACAAAATAGGTCATCGTGGTAAATGGGCTTGCAATTGGCACCGGGCAGTCGGTGCAACTGAGAAAATCGGGAGGGCTCCAGCTCCAGGTCAGTGGCGAGGTGGTCGAACTGGCCTCCAGTTGCACGGAATCGCACATCGGTGCCTCGATGCTGTTGGGCAGTTGGAGCACGATTTTGTTGGGGGAGGTCAGGAAATACACCTCCTCCCACACACAGCCGAAGGTATCTATCACAAAATACTGGTAGCTGCCCGCAAAAATGCTGTCGTAAAAAACCTGCGAACTGGCGGGCGAACCCTGCACGCTGAATTGTAAGCTTGGGTCATCAGCCACGATGGTGAGCGTGCCGTCATTTACCCCAAAACAGCTCACGTTTTCTACTTCGGAAGTTACCTCGGGGCGCATCGCTGCTCCTAGCGTCACGGAATCCACTACGGCACAGCCCGATTGGTCCGTCACCGTGACGACGTAGGTTCCCACGTCAATATTTGAAAGTTGGCTCGTGAAAACGGTCGGATAATTTCCCCAACTGAAGGTGTAAGGCGCCGCTCCACCGCTCGGTACTGCCGTGACAGAACCATCGAAAAGCAGTGGGCAAGCCGTCTCCGTTTCGAAATTGAGTTGGAAAGATTGGCCGACCGACAAATTCACAACCGTCGTTGAATCGCAGCTGTTTTGGGCGGGAATCGTTTGGGTGAAAATGCCCGGTTGCGATTCCCAGCTTCCAAAAATCAGGACAGAATCGCCTGCGCAAATGCTCAGGTTTTGGAGGACGAGGGCGCTGTCGTTTACCACGAGTTCGATGACGTGCGTCGAATCGCAGCCGCCTGGCAGTGGGTAGGTTTCAAAATAAGTGCCGGGCTGGTTGGTTGGCGTCCCGAAAATATCGGCGGTTTCGGTTTCACAAATGACGATTGTCTCGTTCGTCAGCACTGAATCCAGCACGGTGAGGGTGATGGCATGGGTGCTGTCGCAACTGTTTTGCGAAGCGAAAACCATCGAATAAACACCGGGCAAAGTGGTTGGTGTTCCAAAAATGAGGGCCGTGTCACCTTCGCAAATCGTGAGATTTTCCGAAGTAAAAAATGTGTCCAACACGCTCAAAATCAAGCTGTTCTGAACGGGGCAAGTGCCCGTTGTATCCACATGGCTGTATTGTCCCGCCACCGTCAGCATTTCTCCAAAAAACAGGTAGCTCTCGCCCATGCAGATGGTCGCCTGCTCCACGATTTGTACGGTGTCAGTCACTGCCAAAAGCGTGATGGTTTGGGTGCTGTCGCAACCATTTTGCGCAGCAAAAACCATGGAATAAACGCCGGGCAATGTGACGGGGTTTCCGAAGACAATGACCGTGTCGCCTTGGCAAAACTGCATGGTGTCGCTGGTGGAAACGGGTTGGATGATTTTTAGGCAAACCGTGTCGGCGGTGTAGCAGCCATCGCCGTCGCTGGCCACCACGATGAGGCAGGTGTCCACGGGGTTTGCGACGATGATGCTTGGGCAGGTCGGGCAATCCACCAAGTCAGCAGGGAACCACTGGTAGCTCGAAAACCCGCTGACCGAGAGTAGGGCGCTGTCGCCTTCGCAAACCAAGAGCGTGTCCATCCCGATTTCGATAATGGTGCTGGGAATGACGCTGAGTGTGATTTCATCGGTCTGGGTGCCGCCGCACTGGTCGGCCACAGTGACGGAATAAGTACCTGGTTGCCAAGCAGTTAGCGTTTGCTCGGTGCTGCCGTCGTACCAGTGGTAGCTGGCAAACCCAGGGCCTGCATCCAGTTCCGTCACGTCAAAATCGCAGGCAGAGAGGTCGGGGCCGAGGTTGAGCACTGGCGGGGTGTAGCTCACGGTGAAGCTGGCGATGTTGTTGGTGAAATCGCATTCCTCGATGGTCGTGTTCGGGAAGTCCGTGGCCAAGTCGAACGGCGTTGGTGTCGTTCCGTTGTCGTTCACCACGGCGAAAATTTGCTGGTTGGCGGGCAGCGGCATAGCCAGCGTGAACTGCTCGCAGGCGCCTGGGGCTACTGCTGTTGAGAGTTGTGCCGTGGCCAGCAGGCTGGCGCTTGTAGTTGTTGGGTTGTTTTGGTAAAAACTGATGGGCGTGCCTTCCGGCAATGCCACACTGTCGGCATTGCAAATTTGGAAGCTGACCAACATGCTGTCGCCGTTGCATTGGGCGGAGATGTTTTGCAGCAAGGCGTCGGGCGTGGTGTGGATGGGTAGGCCGTTGGCGCAGGTGTCGGCGCAGGGGGTGAAGCAAAGCTGCATTTCGGAAATCGTCGGGGTTTTCTGGGTGATGTTGAGGCTGCTGGATGGGTAGTTGGGCGTCCATTCCGTCAGTGGATGCGAGCCATCGTAGGGGTTTGTCAAGGTGGTTTCCGTTGGGTTGAGGTCGGTAGAAAAGCTGCAGTCCATGTCCTGGACTTCGCCATCAAGGCCCAATTTTAGGAGTAGGATATCATCATTTCCATTTCCAAAACTGTTGGTTTTCCCGATGATAAAAATTTGGCCGTTTTGATAGGCTAGGTCGTTGGCGGTTTCGACGCCTGTGCCACCGTATCCCTTGGCCCATTGCAGTGCACCATTTTTATCGGTTTTTATCAAAAAAATGTCTTGGTCACCTTGGGTGTAATTGCCCATGAAAAGAAAGCCGTCAGGCACTGAAATCGCTTCGATGGCCACTTCGTTGCTCGCACCGGGCAGGTCGTAGTTCTTCGCCCAATCCAAATCCCCTTGAAGGTCTGTTTTGAAAAATTGCAGGGTCACCGTGGCCGTGGAGGTACCGCTGAGGTCACCGTGGCCAAAGACAAACAGGCCTGCATTTTCCTCAAGGACCGTCACGCCGTACATGCGGGCGTTCTGGGTGCTGACGTTTCGGAGGTAAAGCCGGCTCCAGAGCTGGTTGCCATTCAGGTCGAGCTTGGTGATGGGCTGCCGGAACTTGTCCTGGCCGCCGCCTGCGGAATTGAAGCGGCCAGTGGCATACCAGGCTGAGCCGTCACTTGCAAGAACAGGCTTGTAAAAGGTCTCACAACTGCCAAGGTCAAAATTTTTGACGGAAACTGTGTTGCCTGTTGCAGGGTTGAGTTCCATCCAAAGTGCATCGCAGCCAAGGCCGGGAGCGGCATTGGGGGCGGTATCACCCGTGATGATGTAAGTGCCAGAAACGGGGTGCTCCGATATGTTCACGAAGGCAGAGCGGTCTCCGCTGCCATAATCAAAGCGTTTTACCCAAATTAAGGTATTGTTGAGGTAGTCATATTTCAGTACAAAATTATCCCAGACGGATACGCTGGCATCCGCAGTAGTGCCACAAATGGCGATGGACCCATCCGTGGTCAACATCATATCCCTTGCTCTTTCGTTGAGGCCATTGGAAAAACTCATGCTCCGCTGCCACTGCAAGTGCCCGCTCGCATCCAGCAAACCGATGATGAGGCTGTCGTTTTTGGCCGCCGTGAACACCCAGCCTTCCGGCACGGCTACGATGGTCCGGCCTTCCTCAACGGTCGGGCTGCCGTAGGCGGTCACGAAGGTTTCGTTGCATTCGGGGGTGAATTCGGTGCACTCGCAGCCGGGTATGTCGTTCATTGGAAGGTTGGCAGTAAGCACACTGATGCTGCTAGTCGGGAAGTCATAATTTGCATTGAAAACAGTGGGTAGAAGCAGGTCATCATATGGGTTGGAAATGTTGTTGACTACTAGGTTAATGTCTTGGATGAGGTTGCACCCAGTACCCACTACTTGACCATCGAGGGAGATTCTGCCAAAAAGAAGGTCGTTGTTGGCAAGGTTGTCGAAGTCGGTGGTTTGCGCAGCAAAAACAACAAATCCACCGTCCACAAGCGTCAAAGGATTGGTTACGCCCGCCGAAGTGGTCTCAGTGTTTATTTTTTTAGCCCAGACTACGTTGCCCAATTTGTTGAGCCGTGCGACAAAAAAGCGAGCTGTGCTTCCCTCATTGAAGCTGCCTTGTAAGATATAGCCGTTTGGTATGGCATGCACCCGATATCCAGCTACTGTGTTGCCGCCGGTGATGCTATAGCTTTTCGATAAAATTAAGTCACCATTGATATTGGTTTTGTAGAACAGCATCTGTGAAACTGAGAGGTCGTCACCAGTTAAGTTGCCCCGCCCGCAGTTCACAATGGTATCGTTTTCAATGATTAGGTTCATGTTGTACAGCCTTGATGGTTCGTTCGGGGCACGCAGGTGAATCTTTGCCCAGAGCAGGTTCCCGTTCAGGTCGAACTTACTTATGGTAGGCTTAATTTCATCCAGCCCGCCGCCCAATCTGCCTTCCCCAGCGTAATAGATTCCGTTGGCGGTTAAAAAATGGCTTGTGTAAACGTCTGCGTTGCCGCCATAATCCGACACGAATTGCCAAGCCACCGTGCCTGTATTCCTGTCCATTTCAATGATATAATCGTCAATAGCGCTCGTCGTTGCGCCATAGAAGAAATAGTTCCCTGTTTGTGGGTGTTGGAAGACACCGTCGAAACGATTGTAGGCCGGGTTGTCAAGGGTTCTAGCCCACAGGAAGGTGCCTGATTGCCAGTTTAGTTTGAAAAAAACGTTCGTCGAATTGGCGTTTGGCTGGTCACGTGCCGAGCCGATGAGGTTGCCTTCATCGTCCACTATCAGGTTGGCTACAAAGTCGTTGCCGCTTGTAAAATCAAAACTTCGTTGCGCAAGAATATTTCCCGAAGGGTCAACTTGGAGGATGATGGAATTTGGCCCCTCCCTTCCGCTTAAAAAATAATTGCCAGTACCATCAGGAATCAAGAAAAAGCTCTCCTCGTTTACGCCAAAGGCACCAAAACGCCGAATAAAGGATGACTCACAGTCTCCACCACTGGCTGGCACTATCGCAAACACCAACTGGCAGAACTGTTCCGTGCAAAGTCCGTTGCCCGCTTCCAGGCAGACGTTGTACTGGCCCGGTGCGGTAAAAACATTTGAAAAATTGGCGGAAGTACCGCTCGCCGTTCCGTTCACCGACCAAGTGTAGCTGTTCGCCCCCGTGGTGTTATTCGTGAAATTCACGGTTTCGCCGGGGGTAGGATAGAGGTTACTCGTTGAAAATGAGGTAGTTATAGGGCAAACCACCTCGATTGTCAAGCTTTGGTTGCTGGCGCAATTTGGGTCGCCATTCGTAGCGGCTAGCATGATTTCGAAGCTGCCGAGGCTGTTGAAAGTATAGCTGGCGTTGGTCGTGGTGGCAAACTGAGTCCCGTTCACCGACCAAACGAAGGTCGTTCCGCCAGTCGTTGTGTTGGTAAAATTCACGGTGCTGCCAATGTTCACGGTCATTGCGCTAGCGGAAAAACTGGCGGCGATGGGGCTGAGGCAAGGGTCTTGGCAGGCTGGTGAGTTGAGCAGGCTCTGCCGCACGTTTTCGATGAAAAAACCCATGCGGTCGGCTTGGCCTTGGGAGTAGCCGTTGCGGCAGGGCTGGTTGCCGTAGTCCACATAGTTCCAATTGATGTCGTTTTGGTCGGTCGGGAAGCCAGACTGCGTGTCGGTGGTGCAGGAGTTGATGATGGCGGAGCAGTCGCCCGGCGGGGCAGTC
The DNA here is from genome assembly GCA_041752395.1 of Saprospiraceae bacterium. Lineage (GTDB taxonomy): Bacteria > Bacteroidota > Bacteroidia > Chitinophagales > Saprospiraceae > UBA6168. The sequence continues at coordinate 12,212 of JBGSWN010000243.1, forward strand.
GTGCCATCGGGCGGGGTATCGCAGACCAGGTCGCCCTCAAAATTACAGTCGGCATTGGCGCAGCTACCCTCGAAAGTATGGTAGAGGCCGAGGTAATGCCCCATCTCGTGTACCAGTGTGGAGTGCCCGCCGCCGAGCGTGGGCATGATGCTGCCGAGCATCACGATGCCATCTTCTGGCCCACCATGCGAAAAAGGCAGGTAGGCGTATCCGGCAATGCCGCCCCCTTCGATGCTGCTCACCAGCCAGATGTTGATGTACTCCAACGGGTTCCAGCGGATGAGGTCCTTGAGTTGAATATCGGAGGCGAAAGTGGCATTGGTCAATGGCGAAACGACCCGGTTGATGCCCGTGGTGGGATTGCCGTTTGGGTCACGTTTTGCGAGGCAAAACTGGATTTTTGTATCCACGCCGTCGTTTCCACCGTAGAAGTTGGTGTTTGAGTAGGCATCGTTCAGGTTATCGAACGCCGTGAGGACGGCTGCGTCGCTGATGTTCTCTGGCCCATTTTGGTGGATGATGTGAAAGACGACGGGGAGGGTATAGTCGGCCATTTTTTGCGAAGCGCCATTGCTTTTTTTGTTCTTCGCAAATTCGGCGGCCTGCTGGTCCAGTTGGCGTTGCCGTTTGGCCATGCTTGGGTTCCGTTGGAAAAGTTGGAGGCGGAGCGCCTGTTCCCCACATTCCTCGTTCGCAGAAAAAACTGGATGGATTTGGTGGCTGGTGTGGGTTGAATTGTTTTCCCCCAATAACAAAAACAAGGGGAGTAGGTAAGTTAGGAAGCTGTGCATAAGATGGCGGGTTTGCGAAGAAAAAGAATTTGATGAATAAGTTTGCGGAGTTTTGTGGCGTGATTTCGGCTGCAAGGTAAAGCATCGGTTTTGAAAATATTGTAGAATGGGCGTCATCAAACGACAAGGTATCAAACAAAGTGTGGTCACGTATGTGGGCATGCTCATCGGAGCGGCAAACCTGCTTTGGCTGTACCCGCTCGCCTTGTCCAAGGAGCAGATTGGCATCACCAAGTTCGTGCTCGATGCAGCGGTGCTCGTCTCGCCGTTTCTTTTCTGGGGCGGTTCGGAGTTGATTGTTCGGTTTTTCCCAAGGTTCAAGGACGAGCAAAATGGGCACCGGGGCTATCTTTTCTTCCTGCAAATCATCTTTGGGGTCGGGACGGTGACTTTGTTGCTGCTGAATTTCTTTTTCAAAGAACTGCTGCTTGGAATTTACACGGAAAAGTCAGCGCTTTTTGGGCAGTACCTTCCCTTCGTGCTGCCGCTCGCCTTCCTGCTGACTTCGGCAGCCATCTTCACCAGCTACGCCTCCAATTTCCAGCGCATCGTAGTTCCGAGCATCTTCAACGAGCTGGTACCCAAGCTCGGAATGGGGATTTTGGTGCTGGCTTTCTTGTTGCAATGGATTGATTTTCAAGGCGTTTTCTGGGGGCAATTGGCTTTTTACGGCTTGATTTTATTGGGGCAAATCTGGTACGTGGCCTCCCTTGGCCAGCTCCATTTTCGCCCGGATTTCTCTTTTTTGAAAAAACCGCTGCTGAAAGAAGTCACCACTTTTGGCCTGTACGGCCTCGTGGGCACGCTGGGCAGCCGCATCGGGGAGCGTATCAACACCATCATGCTTGGCACTATTACCACCCTCGGCGACACGGGGGTTTACACCGTCGCCTTCTTCCTCAGCGATGCCATTGATGCGCCACGGCGGGCCATCTCCCGCATCAGTTCGCCGCTGATTTCCGAAAAATGGAACGCTGGCAAGCTCGATGAAATCCAAGAAATCTACCAAAAATCGGCGCTCAACCAGCTCATCGTCGGGCTTGGGCTGTTGCTGGCAGTTTGGGTCAGCGTGGACGAGGTTTTCACGCTCATGCCCAATGGCGAGAGCTTTCGGGCGGGCAAATACGTCATTTTGATTTTGGGCCTGGCCCGGGTTTTCGACATGCTCACGGGCGTCAACACGGAAATCATCAGCTACTCCAAGCTCTTCAAGTACAATTTCTACCTCGTCATCCTGCTGGCGATTTGCAGCATCGGCTTCAGCCAATTGTTCATCCCGATTTACACCATCAACGGGGCGGCGCTGGCTACCTTCGTGTCGCTCACGATTTACAACGTGCTGAAATTCATCATTTTATGGGTGAAATATCGGTTGCAACCATTTACTTGGGCCGTGTTCTGGGTGTTGGCCATCGGAATATTGGCTTACCTTGCGGCGGCGATACTGCCACAGCCTGAACAAGGCAACCCGCTGCTCTGGCTGCTGATAAAATCTTCAACAACCACGCTGGTTTTCGGCGGTTTGGTATGGTATTTCAAGCTCTCGCCCGACATCAACCAGTTGCTGGAAAAAGCTTGGAAAAAGGTGAAATAAAATACACGATTCAATCATGTTCGGTAAAATATCGAGGTTCTTAAGCCTCTTCAAAATATACGGATTTCACGCTTTTCACCTCATCATCAACCCGGTGCTGGGCCGCCCGATTTGGATTGCGCTCGGTGGCCGAAAAGTCTGGCTGAACTTCGATTCGGCCACCTACTACCACCTCATCCATTCCACCGACAAGGTCAAAGTGCTGGTGGACGCAATCCCTACTGGCCTCCAGGGCGTAATCCTTGACGGGGGCGCCAATCACGGCCTTTTTTCGATATTGGCTTCGCAACGATTTCCAGATGCTAAGATTTATGCCCTCGAACCTTACCACAAAGTGCTGCCCGTTCTGAAGAAAAATATCGCAGGTACGCAGGTCCAAGTCATCGAAAAAGCCATGGCTGCCGAAGATGGGGAGGTCGTATTTTACACTGCGCCTTCCTCTGATCAAGTTGGCTCGGTCATTAAGGACAATGTGGAAGAGTTCACTGCAAAAGGAGCTGCCATTGTTGAAAGCCGAGTACCTGCCGTTTCTTTGAAGTCATTTGTATTGGAGCAGGGCATAAAACACATTGCTGTCCTAAAACTGGACGTGCAGGGGCTAGAATTTGCCATCCTCGAACACGCCGACGAAGTGCTTGCCATCACCGATTGCCTGCTGCTGGAGGTGGTCTTGATTGAAAAAACAGCCTTGCAATTGCTGGAAAAAGCGAGGAAATTTTTCCCCTATCACCAGATTTTGAATCCGTTGCCTTATGGGGCTGATATTATTTTTTCGAAAACGCCACTTTGAGTCTAAATCCGCATCATTTTTGCTCACTCAAATCGCTAAACCTTCACCTCATGAAAAATCTGCTCTCGTTGTACATCTTGCTTGCTTTTTGCAGCAAATCCTTTTCACAAGGCAGCAACACCTGTCTCTCGCTCAACAACGGCTCGAACCAGCAGTACGTCACTGCCGACAACATGCTCGACAATTTTTCCTTCAGCAAGTTGACGGTGACTACTTGGGTTAAACCCACCGCTTCCAACGACAACGGTGGTGCCATTTTCGCCTTCAATGAACTCAGCGGCGACTTCACCAACAACGTGAACTTGGTCTATTTCAGAACTGACCATTTCGAATATTTCGATAGGAATCCCAGTAACTTCAATATCCCAACCAGTGGCTTTTTTCCGCCGGGCAATTGGTACCACGTGGCGCTCGTCATTGACCAAAATCTAAACGGGAAAATGTATGTAAACGGCGTGGAGCGGCTCACTTTCAATGCCCAAGAAGTGCCAGTGGCTGGCGATCGCTTCTCCATCGGGCAAGAGTGGGATGCCTTCGATGTCAGCGGCCTTTTTCAGGGTGAGGTGGATGAAATGCGGGTTTGGAACGCTGCCTTGACGGAGCAACAAATTAGGGAGGATATGTGCAAGTCCATCGCCCCCAACGCACCAGGTTTGGTGGCCTATTACGACTTCGACGATACCAGCAGCGGCAGCTCTGTGTCCGATATTTCGCCCAACGGAAACGACGGTACACTGGTTGTTTTCGATGCCAGCGATTTTATACTTTCTGGCGCTCCTATCGGCGATGAAAGCGTCTATGTTTATCCCAATACTTGGGCAAATCAAGCACTCCAATTGACGGCTGGTGTAGATGAGTACTTGAAGGTGAGTGATGTTGCGAATAGCCCGGAAGGCGTCCACATTTACCACGTCCAATCAGCGCCCAACACCACGCAAGGCATTGATTTCCAAGTTGTCAACGACTACTACGGTGTGTTTGGCACGAACCTCAACGCAACGTTTTCCATTGAATACGGCTACGGTGGCTATGGCTTCAGTTGTTTTGAATGCGATAAATCTCCCGAGATTTTTGCCCGCAACGACAACGCCGTGCTCGGTTGGAGCGGCATTCAAGCACAGGCGCAAATCAACGATTGCATCGCTACCAAATCAAACGAGAGCGGCCACGGACTCAGTGCCAGAGAAGAATATATCATCGGTAAAAAACCAGGAACTGGGAGCCTTTCGCTCCTTCCCGATTCCGTGAAAGCTTGCGTCAACGCCAACAAGATTTTGGATGTTTCACAATTGGCCGGAGCGTCGTTTTTGTGGAGCGATGGCTCTGATTTGTCCATGTTTTCTACTTCGACAAATGGTCTTGTATGGGTGGAGGTCACCTTCCCCGGTGGTTGCAAATCACGGGACAGCGTTATACTTTCTGACTTGCCAGCACCTTCCGCCTTCTCGCTGGGTGCAGATATGATGAATTGTTTGGGCGATTCCGTCGTCCTAAATATGCCGATGCAATCCGAGGTCAATTTTTTATGGTCGGATGGTTCCACTTTGGATTCGTTGCTGGTTTTGGAAACAGCAACCATCACCCTCACTCTCGAAAACCAATGCGGAACTGCTTCCGATGAGGTGGTGCTGGAATTTGAGGACTGCTTTCAGGTGTTTGTGCCCAATTCTTTCTCTCCCAATTCCGACGGCATCAATGATTATTTCAACATTCTGGTAAAGGAAAATAGGTCGCTGCTAATTGAGCACATGCAAGTCTTTGATCGCTGGGGCGAGAAGGTCTTTGACGAATCCAACTTCATGTCTGATGAAAATAATGCTGGCTGGGATGGAGAGTTCAAGGGAAAGCCTGCGGTCAGCGATGTTTACGTTTATCTCATTGAGGTGGCAAAACCTGGCGGCCATATTGAAAAATTTGCGGGAGATTTGACACTGTTGCGATAAGTTTACTGGACTACCCGCCATTTCGAAAACCGGACACCTACAGTAGTCCGCCACACACTACATTTGCCCCACAAAATCCATCACATGAAAAAATCCGACCTAAGCTGGGCATCCGGCTATTTCGACACTTACATCGGCAAAGTGCCTGATATTGAATTGACCGAAGCTTTGGCCCAAAGCCTCACCGAACTCCATCACCTGGACATTGCCAAGCTGCGAAACCTCGGCGACCAAGTCTATGCCCCTGGCAAATGGACGGTTCGGGACGTCATCCAACACCTTAGCGACTGCGAGCGGGTTTTCGCCTATCGGGCCCTCCGTTTTGCCCGCAACGACAGCTCGGCTCAGCCCAGTTTTGATGAAAACCTTTTTGCGGAAACTGCTGGCGCAAACACCCGCCCACTGGAGCAGGTGCTCGAAGAACTCAAGCTAGTCCGAGCCAGTACCATTTCCCTTTTCGATACTTTTAGCGAGGAGGCACTCGGTCGGACTGGTACAATGGCAGGGTTTACCTTGCCTGTACTTGCCTTGGGTTTCACGCTGATAGGTCACCAAACGCATCATTTTGGTATTGTGCAAGAGCGATATTATCCCCTACTCAACAAATGACCAATGACTATTTGACATGAAAAAGAAAAACACCCGCACCGAAGGCAGCCGCTACTACCCGAAGCGCTACGACTTTGACCCGAATTCCCGCAACGCCATTTTGGACGAAGGGCTGGTCTGCCACGTCTCGTTTGTCCTTGATAATCAGCCATTTATCATCCCCACAAGTTACTGCCGGGTTGACGATACGCTGTACCTGCACGGCTCTGTAGGCAGTCATTTTTTCATGCAAATGGCCAAGGGTATCCCAGTCTGCGTCACCGTCACCCACGTGGATGGGTTGGTGCTGGCTCGCTCCGTTTTTCATCACTCCATGAACTACCGCTCGGTGGTCGCCTTCGGCAAAACCCGCCTCGTGGAAACCGAGGAGGAACGCTGGCTGGCTGCGGAGAAATTCACGGAGCACGTCATCCCCGGCCGCTGGGCCGAGGCTCGCCAACCCAATAAAAGCGAGCTGAAAAAGACCATGTTCATCGCCGTAGCAATCGAGGAAGCCAGTGTCAAGTTCCGAGCTAGCGGCGTCATGGACGACGAAGAGGACATGGGCATGGAAGTCTGGTCGGGCGTGATACCACTGAAACTTACGCCTCAAACGCCCGAACCTGACGAGGCTGGCGTGAAGGAAATCCAACTGCCGGACTATTTGGAAAACTACCACCGAAGCTGATATCTCCCAATCTCCCAATCACCCAATATCTCAATTACTCAATATCTCAATTACTCAATATCCCAAACACCCAATATCATAATCGCTCAATGCCAAAATCACCCACTCCCGCCAATTGGTTCACCCTGATTTTTCTTTCGCTGATTTGGGGCACCAGTTTCATCCTGATAAAAAAAGGGTTGCAGGGTTTTGGCTTCGTCGAAGCGGCGAGCATCCGGCTCATGGCTGGCGGGGCGGTGTTTTTGCCTCTAGCAATATTTCAGTACAAATCCATCCCCCGTGACAGGTGGCCCTACGTGATACTCATCACTTTTGTGGGCATGTTCATCCCAGCCTTTTTGTTTTGCTTGGCGCAACAGCATGTTCAGAGCGCTGTGGCGGGCATTATGAATGCGCTCACCCCCATATTTACTTTCATTTTTTCCATTTTTTTGTTCAAAAAAGCGGCTAAACTAACCCATATGGTAGGCCTGCTACTGGGCTTGGTCTGCGCCATCATGCTCGTCGTGGAGCGCTCCGACAAGGCATTTACCCTCAATATGTACGCTGGATTAATCGTGCTGGCCACCATTTGCTACGGCATGAACATCAATTTGGTGAAGAATTTTTTGAGTGATGTTCCTTCCCTCGCCATCTCGTCAGTATCCGTCTCACTGGGTGGGCTGCTGTCGTTTCTGTTCATCTTCTTGCCCCGCCACGAAAACTATGTGATGACCGAGGAACGATGGGTTCCGTTGGGTGCACTGGTGCTGTTGGGCATCATGAGCACGGCGCTGGCGCAGTTGTTTTTTTATAAATTGATACAAAACACCTCACCTATTTTCGCCAGCTCCACTACCTACATCATGCCCGTGGTGGCTGTGCTTTGGGGACTGTTGGACGGCGAGTCTTTTCACCTGATACATGCCCTGAGCATCGCAGGAATTTTGACTTCTGTACTGCTGGTGCGGAAGGAGTGATTTTGAGACATCAGACGATAAATATTAGACAAGTTGTTGATTATCAGTTAAATGTCTATTGTCTATTGTCTATTGTCTATGGTCTTGTCACTGCTTTTTCACCTCCTTCGCCAGCTTCCGCACCTCGTCCACCCGTTGTTGGAAAACGATTTCGATTCGGCGGTTCATCGAGCGGCCATCCTCGGTTTCGTTGGAGGTTTTAGGTTCAAAATCAGCCCGGCCAGCGGCGGTAAGCTGTACACCGTTCATGTAAAAATCTCGGGTCAGCATTTCCATCATTGCCGATGCCCGGCTGGTGCTGAAATCAAGGCGGTTCTTGAAACCCTTTACCGCCGATTGGCTGTCCGAGTGCCCCACGACTTGGATTTGCAGTTCGGGGTGGTTGTTGAGCACCCTCGCTATTTTCTCCACCACGGCGTTGGCTGTCTTTGCAAATTGGTCGGTACCCGGCTTGAAAAGCTGCCGCTCCGACACCACAAAATAGCCCCGGTAGTCCTTGTGCTCGTAGCTGAAATCCCTCGGCGGAGCATCTTGGAAGGCGGCTTTGAATTCGTTCAAAATGACTTCAATCCCTTCCTCCTGTGCCTGAAGGGTAGTACTAAAATTGCTGATAACTTGTTCTTTGTCAGCTAGTTGAGAATCCTTCGAGCGCAGTTCTTCGTTCAGTGACTGCTGGGTGGACGAAGATTGCTTGCTCAATCGGTCTATCTCTTTTTCCAATTTTTTTATTTCCACAACCTGCTTGTCGTAAATTTCCCGAAGCCCGTTCCCTTCCCCTGTTTTTTCAGCCACTTTCAGTTTCAACTGGCCGACTTCCCGACTGAGTTCTAGGTTGCGGACATTGAGCACATAGGAGAGACTATCCCGATTTGAAATCTCTGTGCGGAATCGCTTTTTACCGACGCAACCAGTATTTACAGTGAAAACGGCAAAGCATAACACCAAGCAAGGCATCAGGTATTGGTATTGATTCTTCATGTTTTTTTTACCAAAATTATTAAAAAACAAACCTGCCAGTCGGTGGAGCTGGCAGGTTTGTTTCACTAAATTTATTTCACAAAAAAGGCTTACTGGAGCCTGAAACTAGCAGCACCCAACAAACCGATGTCGGTGTAAACAGCCACCCGGTAGTAGCCGCTTTTCAGTTTATCTTCCAATTCGTGGGTAAACGTAAGTCGCTGATTTTCAACGATGTCCGTCTCTTTTTTCTGAACAGCTTGGATGTCCTGCGTCTGCCCATTCACCGTCACTTGCGCCTGGATTGGGTTGGAGAATTTGATAGGAGTTCCCTTATCATCGGTGATGACGAGGAATAGCGGTCTGAGGCCACGGTATTGTTGTTTTACTTCCGTCAGGTCGAAGCTCACGAGAATGCGGCGGGCACGGCCCGCTTTGGCAGTGGCTTTTGGTCGTTTGCGCTCCAACTCTACCCGGAAGGCACTTGCCTTGAAGTTGGCGAGCGTCAGCTTTTTCATCTCGTCCTGCATGGTTTTGTTCAGCGAAGCCAAGGCGTCGTTTTCTGTTTTGGAAGTGGCGAGGTCGTTGGTGAGTTGGCCAGTCACCATGCGTAGGCTGTCATTTTCCGATTGCAGGCTTTGGATATTGCCTTCGAGCTGCATTTTTGCTTTCAGCAATTGCTCGATTTGCGATTTCAGGTTGGCCGTTTCATTGGACTGCTGCTTTTTGATTTTGGTGATGGCAGCCGATTGCGAAGCGATGGTCGTTTCGGCTTTGTCCACAGAACCTTGCAGGTTTTTGTTTTCTTCGGAAAGCATCGTGTAGGCTGTTTCGAGGCTGTCCACTTGGTGCTGAAGGTTGTCACGCAAGCCAGTCAAGTCTCCGACCTGCCCGGTCAATACTTCGTTTTGCGAAGCAAGTTCTTTATTGGCGTTGTTGGCGTTATATCCCCAGTAGCCAAGACCGATGAGGCCGAGCAATAGCAGGATGACGAGGATAAGCAAACCTTTTTTAGCGTCCATTTTTTAAGGATTTAAGGATGAAGAATGTAAAGTTGAATGGGAAGTCTCGAACTGCCCTAAAGCTAAACAAATAATGGCAAAATTAGACCCGATGTTGTGTTGGGCAAGTGGAAAGCCTTGATTTTCACCAAATTTTAATCAAAATATTAAAAAGTGAGCAGCGCATCTGCCTGCCTTTCAAGGGCTAGGAGGGTGGCGGGGTCGCTGATGTTTCCTTGGCCGTCCATCAGTTTTTCGATGCTGGAAATGGGCAGGATTTGCGGCAGCACCACCGTGCCAACGTGATGGAGGATGCCCGTCAAATGCTCGATGCCCCGCAAGTTTCCCGCCCGGCCTGTTGCGATTCCCACCAATGCTGCCTTTTTTCCAAAAAAATTGGCCTTGTAATCACGGACAGAACAAGCGTCAATGAAGAGTTTGAGCGCCCCGGGGAAGCCGCCATTGTACTCTGGAATCACGTACACGAACTTTTTTGCGGGTAAAATGAACTCGTCTTGCAAGGCAGCAAGGCTTGGCGATTGTTTATGCTTGTCGTACATGTCGGGGTGAAACCAATCGTGGGGGATATCAGTGAGGGAAAGCAGCTTTATGGGCTGGTCAGTTTTGGAAGCAAGTAGATTAGCGTAGTGCTGCGCAAAATGGAATGCCTCGCTATTGTGTCGGTTGGTGCCGGAAATGACGGTTATCATATTGTTTTGAAAGAAAAGTGATCAGGCGAAGATAGAAAGTAGGGGTCTGTTCTGATTGCCTTGGTTAATAATTTCCCTCAAACAAGATTTTGGGGCAATGGTTTACGAGCTACCACTCTTGGCCGGGGTACGCCCGTTGGAGAAACTGCATTTCCGCAAGGATGAAACCGAGGTGCTCTGAATGGCTGCCGTCCTTGCCGCCTTTTTGCATCCAAATGCCAGCCGGGGCAGTGAGGTTGGAAGCAGCCAGCACTTCCGCCATTTTCGCTTCGACTTCCGGTTTTATTTTGGTCAAATCAACGCCGATACCTTGGTTGGCCGCTTCTATTTCCGCGTTGTTGGGAGTCGTCAGTTCACCGGCGTAAGTCCAAAGCTCGTCAATGGCGGCTTGCATTTTGGTGCGGCTAATTTCGGTGCCGTCGCCCAGCCGCTGCATCCATTCCGAACTAAAACGGAGGTGGTAGGTGATTTCCTTTAGTGATTTTGCGGCAAAACCTGCCAGCCATTCGTCCTTGCTTTGCGTCAGCGCCTTGCACATATAATAATGGTAGCTGTCAAAAATGAACTGTCGGACGAGGGTGTGGGCGAAATCGCCGTTCGGCTGCTCCACGAGCAATGTATTTCGGAACTCCCGCACATCCCGCAGGTAGGCGTAGTCATCTTCGGTTTTGCCGAGGCCCTCCAATTCCGCTACCCGCTGGTAGAGGCTCCTGGCCTGCCCGGTCAGGTCAAGTGCAATATTGGTGAGGGCAATGTCCAGCTCCATTTCGGGGGCATGGCCGCACCATTCGCCGAGGCGGTGACCAAGGATGAGGGCGTTGTCGGCGAGTTGAAGCAGGTATTTTGTGATGGTGGAATCGTTCATCGTTTGGCAATTAAACGGTTCGGGAATTGCGTTTCAGCAGTATCCCCCTGAAACCAGAAACCCAAAACCTGAAACCCGAATTTTACATGTGTGTGACTTCGTCTGGCACTTCGTAAAAGGTGGGGTGGCGGTAAATCTTATCCTTTGCTGGTTCGAAAAGTGGGTCGGAATCGTCGGGGTCGGAAGCGGTGATATGCTTGGATTCGACCACCCAGATGCTCACGCCTTCATTGCGACGGGTGTAAAGGTCACGGGCATTTTCGATTGCCATTTCGGAATCGGCGGCATGGAGGCTGCCGACGTGCTTGTGGCTGAGACCGCTTTTGCTGCGGATGAACACCTCCCAGAGTGGCCATTCGTTTTTCATGAATTGGATTGGTTTATTGTTATATTGTTGAATTGTTTTATTGCTAAAGTCGCTCAAAACAATACAACAATCTAACCATTCAACAATAAAAAAAATTTAGGCAGCCTTAGTCGCAACTTCGGGTTGCAGCTTGCGCAATTCTTTTTTCTCGGCGTGGGCCATGGCGGCCTCCCGAACCCAAGCGCCATCCTCGTAGGCTTTGATGCGGGCTTGGAGGCGCTGCTTGTTGCAGGGGCCGTTGCCCTTCACCACATTCCAGAATTCTTCCCAATCTATTTCACCGAAATCATAGTGGCCACGGGCTTCGTTCCACCGGAGTTCGGGGTCGGGGATGGTCAGCCCCAGGTATTCGGCTTGCGATACGGTCACGTCCACAAACTGCTGCCGGAGTTCGTCGTTGGATTTCCGCTTGATTTTCCATTTAAGGGCTTGGTCGGAGTGGGTGGATTCGGTGTCGCTTGGGCCGAACATCATGAGCGAAGGCCACCACCAGCGGTTGAGGGAATCCTGTGCCATTGCCTTTTGCTCTGGCGAGCCTTTGGCCATGGCAATCATGATTTCGTAGCCTTGCCGTTGGTGGAAACTTTCCTCCTTGCAGATGCGCACCATCGCACGGGCGTAGGGGCCGTAGGAGGTGCGGGTCAACATGACTTGGTTCATGATGGCAGCACCATCCACCAGCCACCCGATGGCACCGATGTCGGACCAGTTGAGGGTCGGGTAATTGAAGATGCTGGAGTATTTCGCTTTGCCAGCAAGGAGTTGCTGAACGAGGTCGTCACGGTCGGCGCCAAGTGTTTCGGCGGCGGAGTAGAGATAGAGGCCGTGGCCCGCTTCGTCCTGCACTTTGGCGAGCAGGATGAGCTTCCGACGGAGGGATGGTGCCCTGGTAATCCAGTTACCTTCGGGCAACATCCCTACGATTTCGGAATGAGCATGCTGTGAAATTTGCCGAATCAGGGTTTTCCGGTAGGCGTCCGGCATCCAATCCTTTGGTTCTATTTTGTTTTCTTCGTCAATTTTGGACTGAAACAATACTTCAAGATTCAAGCTAGTCATAATTTGGTAAGGCTGAAGTAGAAAATATGATTTTCGTGGACAAAGGTAATGTTGTTTTGACCTGAAAACCGAACAAGTGTTCGTAAAAATAGTTTTTATTTTTTTCTGGAGACTACGGAATCCAGTTTTTTAGGCTTTATTAAGGTGCAATGCGGTTTGCCAAATCACTTGATATTCCTTAAAAAAAAATATAAAACAGTTGTCTTAAGGCTATTTTTTGATGAAATTCCCAAAATGGGAATATTTTTTTTAGCGTTTGAGAGTTGTGCTTATATTTGCGCTGTTAATCCTCGCCAATTGAAATTTTGATTAAGTAGAATTGAATGTGTGACTTTTACCCAGCGCACGTTTTTATTGAGTTTTGTATTTTTTGTTGCTTACCCAAGTAGTTCAACTATAAGTTTTTTTTGTGTCAAATCATGCTTTTGACATCCACTGCAATTGCTTTGGACATGCTTCGTTACAGCATCATGGTGCTGTAATATCGATGGATTTTCATTGCCTCTGTTGAATGTTTTTAGCTATCGTTTTGACCTAAGCTTGCCAATTCCACAATTTTTTGTTGACCAAAATTTCAGGACAATGACGACACAAAACAACGACATTACGAGCTTCCTAATGCAAATTGGTTCAAAGCTCAAGAAGGCTGACTTGATTCATCTTACTTTGGATGACGTGCCAATGCCAGACAGGAGGTTACTCCACTACGAAGGCAAATCCCTTGTCAACTTTACCTCCTGCAATTACGTCGGACTTGAGACCGACGAACGATTGAAAAGAGCTGCAATTGAAGGTATCGAGCGCTACGGGGTTCAATATTACTGCGTCAGAACCTATACATCTTTGCACCCTTATGGAGAGTTGGAAAGCATGATGGACCAGATTTTTGGCCATCATTCCGTGGTAATGCCTACCACTATGCTTGGTCATATGGCTGTCCTGCCAACTATAATAACGGATAAAGATGCGGTCATCCTCGACTACCAAGTGCATACCAGCGTAATTATGACATCCAAGGTTTTGAAGGCCAGTGGTGTCCATGTAGAAAAGGTGCGACACAACCGCATGGACTACTTGGAGAGCAGAATTGAAAAGCTGAAAACAGAATATCGTAGGGTTTGGTATCTGGCTGATGGTGTATATTCCATGTTTGGGAATGTTGCTCCGTTTCAAAAACTATATGATTTGATGAATACCCATGAGCAGTTTCACCTCTACATTGATGATTCTCATGGAATGAGTTGGACTGGCAAACATGGTGCTGGAGCAGTGCTGGACGCAATACCTTTCCATGAAAAAATGGTGTTGGTGACCTCCTTGGGAAAAGCATTTGGTGCAACAGGCGGCGTTGCTGTTTTCCATGACAAATATACCCGTGACATGGTTCGTACCCTCGGAAAGCCACTACTTTTCACTGGGCCTATCCAGCCTTCCATGCTGTGCGCAGCAGTTGCCTCTGCCAAAATCCACCTTTCTGATGAAATCACAGTTTTGCAATCCCGTTTGAAGGCTAAGATTGATTATTTTGAGAGGAAGGCTGCGTCCTTGAACCTGCCGATGGCAAGCCATGACAGGACGCCTATTTTTTACTTGGGTATTGGCGATTTTGATTTTGCCATAAAGCTGGTAAAAGGGCTTAAGGAAAGTGGGTATTTTTCGAGCTTAGCTTGCTATCCAGGCGTTCCTATCGAAAATACAGGCATACGGTTCTTGCTGACTATGCATCATACAGAGCAGGACATTGACGGTGTTTTGGAAAGGACTGCGGAGCTTTTAAATTCCCTTTTTGTCTCGGAAGGCTATTCGATGGAAAAAATACATGAAGCCTTTGGTATCAACCAAGGGCCTGTTGCTGCCATTCAAGCTGCCTAATTGGCAGCAATATTGCATTGAAGCATTGTGGAAGAGAGAATCTTTTATTTAATGCAGTACAATGCCAATGTTGAAGTTTTTGAAGTTTTTAGGCAAAAAGTACGATGAGAAATTTATTGAGGACAGCCTTAAAACGTCCCCGTTGGATATTCGAAAGGCTCGTGTATTGGTGTTTATCCACCTTTTCATCATATTTATTGCAATAGGGTTTGCTATATCCAATGCGCAATACCCAGGTGTTGGTGGGCCAGCCATACCCATCGGGATTGCCGTTGGCATTCTTTTGCTGTTTGTTTTCAAGCGCTATGGAAACTTTATGGTATCTGGCAATTTAATGGCTATGATACTTTTCCTCGTCTTTTTGGACGCAGTATTCTCCAGTGGGGGCCTTTATTCCGACAACCTGCTTTGGATGATGGCATCCCCACTTATTGCCCTCCTATTTGCCGATGCGAGGTCTGGAATCGTTTGGCTTGGTGTTTTGATTTGTGTTACCACCTATCTGTACGTCATTGACTTTCAATCACCTGGCTTTTATAAAAGTCAGACGGAGAACTTGGACGGGCTTTACTACCTTATTACCTATTGTGGCTTGTTCATCATGCTAATCGGCATCGTCCTCATTTTTGCCACAGGCCAGTCCATGATAATCAGGGCCTTAGATGAAAAGCAAAAAGAGCTTATAAAGCAAAAAGCGGAATTATCAAGGCAAACCCAAGCGCTCCTCGAAGCGGAGGAAAAACTGACAGCCATCAACAAAGAACTGGAACAGTTTGCTTATTCCGCATCGCATGACCTGAAAGAGCCGCTTAGGATGATAGGTAGCTATGTGACGCTTATCAAGCGAAGGCTGGGCCCAGATATTGATGCAAATACCCAAGAATACATGGGTTTCATCACAGGTGGCGTAAGTAGAATGGAAAAAATGCTGAACGACTTGCTCCAATACTCCAGGCTTGGCAGGAGTTCCGAGCAGTTGAAGGATTATGACTTGAACGATACATTGCAGGTTGTCATGCAAAACTTGATGACTTCCATGGAGCGCACCGACACTGCTATCTACGCTAACAATTTACCGATACTCCGTTCTTCTTCGGTGGAAATGGTTCAACTTTTCCAGAACCTCATCTCTAATTCTATTAAATTCCGAAAGCCAAACTCGGCCCCCGTTATTGGCATTACCTACCACGATGAAAATGACCACCACCGTTTCATGTTTATGGACAACGGCATAGGTATCCCAGAAAAAAGCCGCCAGTCGGTTTTCAATATTTTCGAAAGGCTGCATTCCATCCAAGATTACGAAGGCAGTGGGATAGGGCTTGCCACCTGCAAAAAAATTGTGAACAACCTGGGTGGCACAATTTGGGTGGAGCCGGAAAAAGAGGATGGAACAACCTTTATTTTTACTATTCCAAAGGCGATAAACAATTGATTTTCAACATTTTATCGCAAAATATCCACTTTGCTCTAAGTGATTTCCTGGGATTTCAATCAAAAGAAGTTATTCCAACTGCGTCCAAATTTTTCCCTGCGTAATAAGCCATATTGATGTTTTTTCGCCACTTAACATAGTAAGTAATCTGGCCAGTGTGGTAAGAAAAATGTTCGATAACATGCACCAGGACACTAACGCCGGTTTCCATAAATCCTTGAATTTCAACTGGTAAAAGCAGTTGTTCTGACGTTACTCGATTCAGCACCTTGTCCACTTCTTCCATCAATTCGTCCAAGTGCCGCAACAAAATAGAGGTGGGAAAAGGGCCCTTTTCATCAAATTCCTGTTGCCTGCGACGGTTGTCAGTGTATCCACCTAGCCCGCTCAAAAGCCATTGCCGGACGTTGCCGCAAAGGTGCAGCACCAAGTTGCCCACACTGTTGCTGTTTTCGTTGGGGCGGTACCAGATTTCTTCCGTAGTCAGTTCGGAAAGGCATTTTTTGATTCTCGGTACATTTTCTTCCATCAACCTTCTGCGTACTTCCCTAACCAGCAGGTCACGATATTCCTCCATTTTGAATATTTGATTTAGGTCACAAGGTTAAAAAAAAGCATGATTCCCCGTTCCATTTTTTCGGATAGCGCTACCTTTCGGCTTTTACTTTGAACTTTTGCAATGCTATTGAGCTAGTAAGTCCTTGATTTTCAATTTTAAAACATGTTTGCCTTGAAAAAAATAGTCTACCTGCTGGCAGTTGTCGTGAGTTTTACGGCATGTGACCCCTACCAATTTGAAGAAACTGTGATGATTGAATTGAAAAAAGACCCCTGCTTCGGTGTGTGCCCAGTTTACAGCTTCAAAGTAGATGGCAAGGGCAAGGCAAGTTTTGAGGGTACTCGAAATGTGGCCAAACAAGGTCAATGGACTCGCCAGCTATCACCAGCGGCAACCAATCTCCTCTTTTCAGCATTTGAAAAAAGCGAATTTTCAGCGTTCCAAGATGAATACACGGCACAAGTCACAGACCTGCCCACCACTTGGGTAACCTACAACAATGGTAGCATCAGCAAGACCATCAAGGACTATTACGGTTCGCCAGAAGCCCTGAAAAATCTGGAAAAATTGGTAGAAACAATAGCAGAAGAAGACACCGAATGGGTCAAAACTGGCGAAGGGGCTGCACAGTAAAATATTCTAAAAATCAATCTTGATAAGTGCTTCCTTGAAATCAGTTTAGAGTATAAATTGTGCAAGTAATTGATTTTCAACACAATACCAAATACCTAATTACTTCGTGAATCTTCGATTTCCCAATACCTACATACCTGCTTGCCGAAGGCAGTAAAAAAACAGGCAAAATGTCTCAATCTACCAGCAATTCCGAAAATTCTAGCTACTTGGACAAAGGAGTGGACAACCTTCACCAGTTTATTGCTACGCTCATTTTGCACAAAAGGGCCATTGAATTCATCCGGGAACACAAACCATGGAAGGGCCTTAGGCAATTGGGTTGGATATTTTGGGCAATAATGATCGCAGGTGCTTTGCTCAGTTATCAGTTTTTCAAAGAAATCGCCTCCGTCGTCCAACTAACGAAAATCGCAGAATTGGAGTTTTCTGCCAGTTTAGTCACTGCGCTTTCCATTGAAAAAATGGCCTGGGTCGTGCATGGCAGCCGCAAATACCTCATCATGATTGTGATGGAGTTGGTGGTTTTTTACATCATCCAAAGAACCCTCGAAATCCGCACTGGACGCAAGCCCGACCTAACCGCCAAAGCATTTATTGACGCTGAGTTCCGCATATTTTCCTCCACTATTTTGGCATGGGTATTCGAGACCATCACCCGCTTTCTGGTGGTAAATCTTGCATTGGGCATGCTCGGGTTCGATTGGTTGAAACAACCAACTGGCTTTCTCATCCAGTGTTATTTCTTGGGCTTCGCAATGGTGGACAATTATCACGAATGTTTCGACCTTAAAGTTGCTCAAAGCGAAAAACGCACCCGCCGGGTAGCCGTTGGCGTAGCCCTCGGCACGGGGATGGTTGCACAAATACTAATGTATGTGCCGCTTCTCGGTGCTTTTGCGGCTTCCGTAATTGGGGCAGTAGCAGCCACGCTGGCCATGGAGCGCTTTGCCCCAATTACGGAAGAAGAACATATTTTGATAATTGCAGAGCAACAAAAAAAGAAGGAAAAAAAGCCAAGGGCTAGGCACGCAAGTCAGTGAGTAGCAGCTGCTTTTTCTTCAAAAGTCGGTAAAAGGCTCCGACCTGTCGAAGAAAAATGACGCCACCAGTTTTACTTGCGTAAACTTGAGGACTTAATTGGCAAAAAAGATGAAAGACAAGATGAGTGAACCCAATTACTCGTTCTATTGTCCAAAGTCTCAAATCTAAAGTCTCAAAAAAAAATGGAAGAATTCATCAAATCAGCAGCCGAAGGGCTAAAATCAAAAGTTATGATAGACTTCAAAGACGTTAAAAACGAGCGTGAAAAACATGGCGAAACCATCGTCAGAAACCATGTGCTTTTCAGCATGGGCGCTGGTGCAATACCTGTGCCCGTAGCTGATGTGCTGGCAGTAAGTGCTTCGCAATTGGACATGATACGCCAGCTTTGCAAGGTGTACGATATTGACTTCAGTGAGACGCAGGGCAAGGCGATTGTCAGCTCGCTCACTACCTCCACCTTTGCCCGGATGGGCGCCAGAAGCCTTTTGAAATTTATTCCCGTGGTAGGTTCCGTGGTCGGCGGGGTGGTGAATGCCGTGATGGCCGGCGCCTCTACCTACGCACTTGGGCAGGTTTTCAAATCGCATTTCAGCACTGGCGGCACCATTCTTGATTTCGATGCGGCCCGACTCAAGAAACTCTATACTGAGCAGTTTGAAAAAGGAAAAAAGGTGGCCGATGAGCTTCGCAAGCAACAAGATGCCAAGCAAAAAGCGGAAAATGCTGCTAATCCCGAAGCACCTTCTGAGACGGAGTTTGTGCCAGACCCAATTGCTACTTCTGCTGCTGCAGCCGAAGATGCCGCTGATGCCACTGTGCTCACCCGTCTGAAAGAATTGGGCGAACTGAAAGCGGCTGGTATCATTACCGAGGCAGAATTTGAGAAAATGAAAAAGCGGATACTTAAATAGGGATGAGGGATGAGGGATGAATGAAAGTGATGCGTTCATCCCTCACACCTCAAAGCCATACCTTGCCATTGGTGCTGTATCTTGCGAAGCGAACTCGCCGTTCAAAAATTTATAGTACCCCGTCACGGCAATCATGGCAGCATTGTCGGTGCAAAACTCGAAGCTGGGGATGTAGGTATTCCAGCCTTCTTTTTTTCCCATTTCCTCCAATCCCTTGCGTAGGCCAGAATTTGCGGAGACGCCACCTGCTATCGCAATCTCCTTGATGCCAGTTTGCTGCACAGCCAACCGTAGTTTTTTCAATAAAATGCTCACGATTCGACCTTGTACCGAGGCACAAATGTCCGGCAGGTTTTCATGGATGAAATTGGGGTTCTCCTTTGTTTTTTCCCGAATAAAATAAAGTATGGACGTTTTCAGGCCACTGAAACTGAAATTCAGGCCAGGCACTTGGGGTTCTGGGAACTTGAAAATCGCTTGCCCTGTTTGCGCCAGCTTGTCAATAACTGGCCCGGCGGGGTAGTCAAGGCCAAGCATCTTACCTGTTTTGTCGAAAGCTTCGCCAGCGGCATCGTCAATGGTTTGGCCAAGCACTTCCATTTCAAGGTGGTTTTTCACCAAAACAATCTGTGTATGGCCGCCAGATACAGTGAGGCAAAGGAAGGGTAGGGCAGGCTTCGGGTCTTCGGCAAAATGGGCGAGCACATGCGCCTGCATGTGGTGGACTTCCAATAGCGGGATGTTGAGACTGAGTGCCATCGCCTTCGCAAAAGATGCCCCGACCAAGAGGGAACCAATCAGCCCTGGGCCTTTCGTAAATGCCACCGCAGTCAGTTCGTTTTTGTTGATGCCTGCATTGCGGAGCGCCAAATCTACTACTGGCACAATGCTTTCTTGGTGGGCACGGGAGGCCACCTCCGGCACGACACCACCGTACTGCCGATGCACGTCCTGGCTTGCCACCACGTTGCTCAAAATTTCCCCATCACGAAGAATGGCAGCAGCGGTATCGTCGCAGGATGATTCAATGGCCAAAATAATTATGCTCACCCGATAGATTTTTTATTTGTTTATTCTACTTTTATGCCCTCAACGAGACTGTTGGGGCGGCTGTAAGTCGCTGCAAAATTACCGAAGCATACAGAGGAACTACACAAAGTTTTAAGCTAAAGCCTTAATTTTTGTTGAAAATTAGCATAAACGCCTAAATTTCAAGGCATTATGAATGTTTTCTACATTATTAGCATTGGCGAACCATTCAATAACTTTATCCAAAACGACACAAGATGCTAGGTGCAAAATCAAAGCAAGCGAACGAGAAGACCCTAACCGTAGTGGCCAATTCTTCCAAAGAATCACAAGATACCTGTGTGGTGGCTGCCGGAACATCCATCGAGGGCAAGTTTAATTCCAGTGAAAATGTAAGGCTCGATGGCCAAGTGAAGGGTGAAGTGAAATGTGCCCTGAGGTTGGTAATGGGCGAAACAGGCCGAATTGAAGGCAATGTCCGCACGAAAGATGGCATCATCATGGGAACCATTGAAGGGGAACTGATAGCAGAAGGGTCATTGCACCTGAAAAGCACCGCCGTCATCCGTGGTACCATCACCGCCAAGAATTTGATTGTGGATGAGGGTGCTCGCTACATCGGCGAATGTAAAATTGGTTAGTGGTCAATCTTATTTTTTCTTCAAAAAAATACAAAACCGTACACCATAAGCTTCTGGACTAGCATCTACCTTGACTGGATTGACCCGTGATTTTGTGTGAAAAGGAAGAAAACCCCGGACATTTTCTAAAATCACAATAATCTTCTTTTCAAAACCGGATGATTACTTAAAATTGCAGCACGAATTGCTGTACAACTAAAAAAAACTTCTAACATTGCATCAAAACAAACCGGAATGAAAAAGAGAACGATTTTTAATGCGTTGATATTCCTGCTCATCATTGCACTTGGATTTGTCCTTTACAAGCAAATCCAGGAGCCAATTGCTTTTCAGCAAACTAAAAGTGAGCGAGAAAAAGTAGTAACTGACAAGCTTGTCAAAATCCGCAAAGCACAGGAAGCCTACCGTGGTGTCACTGGAAAATTTGCTCCAACTTTCGAAGCGCTCACTGAAACTTTGAAGAATGGGCGGTTTGCTATTGTACAAAAAAATGGTGATGCGGATGACGTAAATGCAACGAAAATTACTTATGACACCTCCTACGTTGCGGCTATTGACTCAGTAAAAGCTTTGGGCATCGAACTGGATGGAATAGCTTTAGTGCCTTATGGTGATGGCGCTAAGTTCGATATCCAAGCCGACACCGTTACCTACCAATCAGCGTTGGTAGATGTGGTGATGGTTGGTACACCTTATTCAACTTTCATGGGCGAGTTCAAGGATCCCAAATTCAAGAAGTACGACGAAAAGTACGACCCAAAGAAGAAAATCAAATTTGGCGATCTTAGCAAGCCTATCTTAACCGGAAGCTGGGAGTGAGCTACGACATCCTCGAATCAGACTTCAACAAGAAATTATCAACTGCTTACCAACTGTCCATCCTAATTGGGATGGACAGTTTGGTTTATTTCGCATTTGATACCAATAACAACAATGCCCTGTTGTTGAGGGCAATCCCGTATGCTCAGTTACCTAACGCTGAAGGGTTCAGCCTCACCGAAGAACTCAAGAAAATTTTTGCAAGGGAGGACTTACTCAACTATCTTTTCCGAAGGGTAAAAATCACGATGCCGGACATCCAGCCTGTGCTCGTGCCAGCCAGGCTCTACAACGAGTACGAGAAAACCACTTATTTCACCGAATTGATGAGCCAGAGCCAAACAGCGGCCATCCAGAACGATGAGGTAGAAGAACTGGCCCTCCAAATCCTTTATCCGACCGACCCTAATCTGATGTCGGTACTAAAAAAGCAGTTTCCAACCGCCAAGTTTTACAACAACGCCACGCCTTACCTGCTCGGCTGCCGCAAAAGCCTTGACGAAGAAAGGACGCATAACCTCTTCGTCCATTTCACCAAAAAGAACATTTACCTTTCGCTTTTCGATAAGAAAAACCTGCTGTTTTCTAATTCCTTCAAGTACCAGACGGCTGGCGATGTGCTCTATTATATATTGTTGACCTACAGCCAGCACAATCTCGACCCTGCAAAGCAACCATTGAACATCTCAGGCCAGTTGCTCGACAATGCCGAGATTCACAAAACACTTTACAGGTATATCGGTGAAATGAACTTTGTACCCTTTCCCAACTTCCTGCATTTTAGCCGCAAATTCAACGAAGTGCCACCGCATTTCTTCTTCGACCTCTACTCATTGGCACTTTGCAAATAAGCCCTAAGGGCAAATCGTAAATCGTAAATCGCCCAATCGTAAATCAAATCATGCGCATTATTTCCGGTATATTCAAGGGCAGGCGCTTCAATCCGCCCGCCGACAAATGGCCCACTCGGCCCACCACTGATGTAGCTAAAGAAGGTCTTTTCAATATCCTCCAGCATCGCCTCGATTTTGAAGAACTGAAAGTGCTCGACCTCTTTGGTGGCACGGGCAGCCACAGCTACGAGTTCATTTCCCGTGGCTGTGAGGATGTGACCTTCGTGGACAAATTCCCAGGTTGCGTTAAATTTGTGGAACAAACCGCCAAAACGCTTGATATTCAGTCATTTATAAAAATCGTGAACGCCGACGTGTTTAAGTTCATCGAGCGCTCAATGATTCAGTACGACTTCATCCTCGCCGACCCACCCTTCCAGATGCCCACCATTGAGACCCTGCCGAATTTGATTTTTGAAAAAAACATGCTGAACCCTGGTGGCCTATTCGTGCTGGAACATAACTACCTGCATGACTTCAAGGCCCATCCCCGTTACCTGCAGGAGCGAAATTACGGCGGCACTATTTTCAGTTTTTTTGAAATGCCGGAGGACGACCCAACGGAAGCATAGTTGCCCACTGTCTCTCCTGAAAAATCTAAAGCCATGAAATTTCTCCTTTTTATCTGCTTCACAACACTTGCTTTTACTGCCTGCAAAAAAGAAGAAGCAATAAGCGATTGCCTCCAAGCAAAGTTTGAGGAAATGAAAGCACTGCCAACAGCACTATCCATTCGGAAACAAAAAGTACATGGTGAAACGCATTATTGGCTCAATAGCGGTGTATTGCTTTCCGAAGGTGTTGAGTATATTTTGGATGGAAACTGTGACACGGTTTGCTATACCTGTGTTGATTGTCGCCCGCCCGCTTGCTTCAGTGAATACAAAACAGATGGATGGGAAGTCATTTGGGAAAAATAAAATCTAAAAACATGAAGAACCTGCTTTTTATCTGCTTCGCAATTTTAGCAACCAGCTGCTGCAAAAAAACAATCGAAGTCAATGACCCGAGCCCCTGCCTCGCAGCTAAGTTGGAGGAATTCAAACTGCAATCTGATGCCGTTTCCATCCGCACCCAATTGGTTGGTGGCGAGACCCACTACTGGCTCAACACCGATGCCCGTGCTTACGATGGTCTCGAATACATCTTGGGCGAAAACTGTGATACCGTATGCAGCATTGGGGGCTTACGATTGCCGCCCGCCTGTGAAAGCGAGTACAATTTCGATGATTGGGTAATCATTTGGCAGAAGTAGCCGCTTCGCACCAAACTGCTATAATTCCAGTTTTTTGCTAATTTTGGGCAAGTTTATAGGGCGTTTCAGCGCCTTTTTCATCAAGCACTATTCCTTCCTCCGCCCAAAATTTCGTCATGAACAAAGCACTATACCTGCTTTTGCCCTTGTTTTTCTTGGGTAAAATGGGCTTTTCCCAGCCCATCCTCCTTGCTCCATTGCCGGAGGCGACCTCCAATAACGCCGTAACCGCAGCCGTGGCCAACGGCAAAATCTACGTCTATTCCTTCTGCGGCATTGACGCTACCAAAATCTGGTCGGGTATTCACCTCAAGGCTTGGTGCTACGATGTGCAGGCTGACGAATGGTCTTCCCTGCCACCTGTCCCTGACCCTGATGGCGGCAAAATCGCTGCCGCCGCCAGTTTTTTGAAAGGAAAAATCTATGTGACGGGCGGTTACCATGTGGCACAAAACAGCAACGAAACCAGCAGCAACAAAGTCCATGTTTTCGACCCAGAATCGAACGGCTGGCTGCCCGATGCCGCCCCGATTCCTGTACCCATAGATGACCACGTTCAGGCAATTTGGCGGGACAGTTTGCTTTACATCGTGACAGGTTGGAGCAATACCACGAACGTGCCTAACGTGCAGATTTTCAATCCGTTATCGAATACCTGGGCAGTTGGAACCCCCGTGCCGAACACCACAAATTACAAGGTTTTTGGGGCGAGCGGCGTCATCGTTGGTGATACGATTTTTTATGCTGGCGGTGCCCGGACTGGCTCCAATTTTCCGGCAACCAGCTTTTTCCGCAAGGGAATCATCAACCCCACTAACCCGACCGAAATCACTTGGACTGGCAACGATGAGCCTGCGGCAAAGGGCTACCGCATGGCCGCCGCTACTTTTGGCAATCGCCCGATTTGGTTGGGCGGCTCCGACGTCACTTACAATTATGATGGCATTGCCTACAATGGCTCTGGCGGTGTTGCCCCGCTTGCCCGCACGACGATGTATGACCCTGCCAACGCTAGTTTTTTTCAAACCAATGATGATGTGCCTGCGGTGATGGACCTTCGGGGTGCTGCGCAAATTGCTGAAAATGAGGTGGTTATCGTGGGAGGAATGATCGCTGGGCAGCAGGTGACCAACCAAGTTTGGCGCATTTCATTGGATGAATTGACAGAGGTAAGCAGTAATTTGAACGAACCTCCTTTTTTCAGAATATACCCAAACCCCGCTAGCGGTGGCCTGACAGTGGAAGTGCCGGGCCGCTTTGAAGTGGAGATTTATGACAGGGATGGCAATTTGGTTTTGTTTGAAAAAGCCGAAGGCGAGTTTCGCTTGAGTACCAAAAACCTTTCGACGGGATTGTACTACGTGGAGGTGTTGGCGGCGGATGGTATGCGGGGGACGAAGCAGGTTTTTGTTAAACAATAGATGAGTTGGCAGTTCGACAGTTGCTCAGTCAGTGACGAGGTGAACGGTAAAAGACTTCAAGACTGCACACTGACTGCCACCTGTCGAACTGGCAACTATTTTATCGCCTCCACATAAAGCATCGGCACGGTCATTTTCAGTTCTCCGTCCCAATCGGCCTGTTCGTTGAGCTTTTTTTCAAGGTGGGCAAAGACCCTGGCCTCCTCTTCAGAGGGCACCAAACTGCGCCAACTTGGCAGAAATCCAATCAATATGAGGAAATGGTTGAAAAATGCAGTGCCGCTCACGAACCGCATTTGAAACTTATCCCGAACCATTTTCAAAACACTGAATGGGGCATTTTCCAACAAATCCCGAATGGTTTCGTCGGTGCCACGGCGCTGCTCGCTGGTCTTCAGTGTTGGGAGCAAATTGTCCATTCCCAAGTCCCGCAGCGTAGCCTCGAAAGCCGAATAAAATTCGTAAAAATGTCCTTCGGTATTGGTGGTAAAACAGATGCGGCCATTTCGTTTTAGTACCCTTCGGCACTCTTTCAGGACCGTCCTTGG
>JBGSWN010000244.1:0-64285 GCA_041752395.1 Saprospiraceae bacterium
TAATGGGCTAACTTAAATCGCCCTTCATTCCATCTTATCAAGTTCAACAAACCTTTCTCAAACTTTCACTTCCATCCCCTCACTCGGATACAACTTCGTAAACACCCACCCCGCAATCATCGCCAGCAGAAAAGACGGGGCCAGCACGTCCAGCTTCTGGAAATAGATGCCGATTCCTTCGATTGGCTGCACCACGAACTTAAAGATGGGCACACAGGCAAAGCCCGTTATCATGGAGGCGATAGCGCCTTTTTCGGAATAGGCTTTCCAGAACAGCGACAGTATAATGACCGGACAAAAGGTGGCCGCAATGCCCGACCACCCAAATATCACGAACCAAAAAACCGTCCTGTCGGGAGAGAGCACGGCCACTGTGAAAGACAGGCCCAAGGCAAATATGGCCATCGTTAGGGTTACATAACGGGACAGCTTCGCCAGCTTATTATCTGCTATTTCTGGGTGAAATATCTTCTGATAAAAATCACGGGTAATGGCGCTAGAAGCGACTATCAATAAGGAATCAATCGTGGACATAATAGCGGATAAAACGATGGCAATATAGAACCCAACCAATACCAATGGCAACAGGTTTTCCACCATCGTTATCAGCACATCCTCACCTCCCACACCTAAGACAGACTCGGCGTCTTGTCCCACTTCCGTGAATAAATAGCGACCCAGCAGGCCAATGCTAACCGCCGCTGCGTCCGTCAATAAAGTAAAAGCCAAGGCCACCCAGCGGCCTTTGTTTAATTCCCCTTCATTTTTGATGGAAATAAAACGAACATATATCTGCGGCGAACCGAGGAAGCCCAAGCCAATCATGGTAAAGCCGAGGATGGTAAAAACATTCATCCAGATATCGTCGCCACCGCCCCAAATATTCAGTAAATTTGGGTCCATGGCACGGAGGCCGTTCACCATTGCCTCTCCGCTATCCACGGCAAACCAGGCTATCAGTGGCAGAAGCATTAAGCCTAAAAACATCATGATTCCCTGAAAAACATCGGACCATACAGCAGCCAAAAAGCCACCAATAAAGATATAAGCGACCACAATTAAAAAGCCCACCAATGCACCCAAGAAGTAATTCATGCCGAGCAAAGACTCAAATGCCTTGCCGGTGGTGTCTATTTGAGCGCTCACATATATGATGACGAATACCGAAAGTGCCGTAGCTGCAATACTCCGCAATAAATGGGTTTTGGGGTTAAATCGCCCTTCCAGAAAATCGGGAATCGTGACTGCGTCATATTCATCCGTCATGCGTTTGAAGGGTTTTGCCATGAAAAACCAAGAAATCCCCACGCCGAGCAGTTCACCGAGCACGACCCAATAGGCGGAGACCCCAGCCAATGCGCCCATTCCGGTCAAGCCCAGCAATAGCCAGCCCGACTCTCCCGTGGCCCGTGCAGAAAATGAAACGGCCCAAAAACCGACGTTTTTACCGCCCACATAATAATCGCTTAATCCTTTAACTCTTTTTGAGGCGACAATTCCAATGATAAATAATATGGCAAAATATACCCCGAGAATAATTAATTTGGTCAACATCTAAATCTTCGTTTTACTAAAACATGGATAAATAAGACACCCTATCAAGCTGCGTTGAATCCTGAAATTGCCAACAATCCCTGTCATCTTTGAACTTGGAAGAATAACTAATCCATTGCCCAAGCAGGCAAATGGCCAAAATAACCCCCCAATACCTTGTTAACCAAATAACTCGTGATGTTTCTGCCAAATTGGAACAAAAAAGCGGCTTATTGCACTACCCACCGTAGCACCAACGCCTTCCCAGCCCCATCCTTCACCATCACCCAATACATGCCCGCAGCCAATCCTTCCGGCAGCGCAAAACTGTTTTTACCTGCTTGAAAAAAGGCAGGTTCCGTGTGAATGGTTCGGCCAAGAACATCCGAGACAATGACCGTCATTGCCTGAGCTTGTTGTAATTCGAGAAGCAATGAAGCGTGGCTTGACGAAGGGTTCGGAGCAATCACCGCTTGCAGATTCAAGGGCTGCGTACCGATAGCCGCCACCTCAAAATCTACGGTGAACGCATAAACCCACTGGCAACCCGCACCGTCGGTGATGGTGACCGTGTAATCACCCGGTAGCAGGCCTTCAGCTTGTAGGAGGGTGGTACCATTGCTCCATAGATAATCGTAGAAAGGCGTCCCACCCGTAATATTCATCAGGTAAATAGCGCCATCCGCAGTGTTGGCGGAGGAAGCATTCTCTATTAGGGCATTCAACGAAAGGGGAATCTCTTCCACTTCCGTGGTCTGTGTCTGCGTGCATCCATTGAAATCCGTAACCGTTACGCCATAACTTCCTGCCCCACCAAACAGTGTAGAATCCATTGCCCCAGTGTTCCATATAAAGTCATAAGGCAAGGTGCCGCCAATTACATTGACCGCTATATCGCCCATTTCACCCGGACAAAATAAGGCTGGCGCTTGAACGATTGCCAATTCCAATGCACTGGGTGAACCCACCGCAAAACCTGCCCCCGCCGTACAGCCATTTTCATCTGTGACCGTGACAGCATAGATGCTTGATGCTAGGCCCGTTATGAGGGAATCAGTTTTTCCATTGTTCCACAAATAGCTATACCCGGGCGTTCCGCCATCCACAATAACTGCGGCAGTACCATCCGAACCGCCAAAGCAGGATACCATTTGCATGGAGGTTTCCAATGTTAAAGCCGAAGGTGCGGTAATGACCACAACCCCAGTCACCGTGCAGCCATTGGCATCAGCAATAGTAGGGAAATAAGTGCCTGACGGCAAATTGACAATCAGGTCGCCAACCTCTCCATTGCTCCAAGAATAAGTATAACCGGGCGTACCACCTGTCGCAATGGCAAATGCCTGACCTTGTGTTTCTCCAAAGCAAATATTGTTTTGGACATCAGTTTCCAGCGTCAGCATGGGTGGCGAAGTGATGGTCACCGTCGCCGTTTCGGCACAACCATTTGCATCGGTCACCGTCACCGAATTATCACCGGGCAACAAGTTCTCAATAGCGGCGGTGGTTTCACCATTGCTCCAAGAATAAGAATAGTCCGGCGTACCGCCCATGGCCGTCACTTCGGCGCTGCCATTTGCCGCATCAGCGCAGGTGAGGTTTGCTTGCGCAATTTGCAGGAATAGCAAATCGGGGGGTGTCAGGGTGAATTGCAAGGTGTTCGAGCAACCCAGCACATCGCTGATGGTGACCGAATAATCCCCGCCGCTCATATTGGTGCGCAAGCTGTCCGTCTGTCCGCCTTCCCAAAGCCAATCGTAAGGAGCTGTTCCGCCTTGCGGCGAAATGGCCGCTGTTCCATCCGCATTGCCGAAGCAAGAAATGGGTGTTGTGTTGAGCGTAGCGCCAAGCTGGCCGGATACTTCCACTTCTGTTGCGCCAGCAAATTCGCAGCCGTAGGAATCCGTTGCAGTGACGGCGTAGGTGCCGGGAGCGAGGTCATCCAGCATTGCTGTGGTGGCACCATTTTCCCAAAGGAAACTATAAGGCGCTGTGCCGCTGAGCGGCGTCAAGGTCGAAGCGCCACTCGTAGCACCACAGAAAACAGGCGTGGTGTTGAAGCTTGCTTGCAGTTCTCCGACTATTCCAACGTTTGCCGTTGTGTTGAAGGTGCAGCCAACCGCATCCGTAACGGAGATGGAAATAGGGCCGGGTGGTAGTCCATTCACGATTTGGGTATTGGTCGCTCCATTTCCCCAAACAATATCAAGCGGTCCCATGGCACCAAGCGGCGTGACAGACACGGTTCCGCCCGAACTCCCGGCGCAAATAATGGGAACCGCAATAACATTGGCTTGCAGATCTCCAACTGCCTGAACCTCGGTCGTAGCAGTGAAGGTGCAACCCAACGCATCCGTAGCAGTGACGGAATAGGTATTGGTTGGCAGGAGGCCAACTATGGTTGGGCCTGTGCCGCCATTGCTCCATATATAACTAAACGGCGCTGTGCCGTTGGTAATGGTGAGGGTTGCTGTGCCGCCAGTTGGGCTTGCGCAATTGTATTCATTGACGGAAATAAAGCCAGTCAACGCCGGCGGACTTGGTATTTCCACCGGAACAACCCCTACCCTATCCAACCCATCGGTGATGGTAAACGAATAGCTGCCGGGGGCGAGGCCGTCGAGATTCATACCTGATTCGGCCCCTTTGCTCCAAGCATAAGTGAATGGCCCGCAATTGTTGCCGATGTGGAACGCCACGCTACCGCTTTCCAAATTGGAGCAGTTTGGCTGCGCAATGTCCATCGAATCCACTTGCACGGTGGTCAGGCCAGCGCACTGGCATTGCGGAGCCATCGTTGCATTGGAGAACAGGTTGTAACTGCTGTTCACATCCGAATTGACGGGATGGCTGGCAGTACGGTTATCGCATTCGAGGAATTTATTGTCGTAATAATTCGTGAGACGATAATAAACGCCGTTGTTGCAACTGCCTTGGTCGTTGTACACCACCACATCGCCGCCGACTTCCACCGTGCCGGATAGGTTGTAATTGTCCACCCGTGCCCGCATACCTACCAGCGCACTGCCGGACATGATCGCATTTACGACGAAGGCATTGCCCTGCACCCTGGCATTTTGGGTATAAGTCCCGCCGTCCACGAAGGCATTGCCGAGGATGCGGACGCTGCCGCTCATAGTCGCATTGCGCACCACCGCCGTGCCTTCAATGCGCACTTGCCCGCTGATATTGGAATTCCCACGGACGATGGCAGTCGGCCCAACATAGACGGTGCTCGCCACTGTAGCGGAGTTCTGCACCCAACCGCCGCCGTTGAAATGCAAGTGGCCGTTGGTTCTGAGTTGCAAGCGGAAATTGGCGGCTGGTTGATAGCCTTCCGGCACAGCGCCCGTGATATTTACTTCGTAAGGAAAACGGAAATGTTTGGGATAGCCTTTCCAAGTATCGTTCGTGGTGTTGGTGGTGATGCCGTCGTTCGGTGCGCCCATTACCACGAGGTACATTTTCGTTTCGTTGCCTTGCAAACGGAAGGCAATCTCGCCCGTATTAGCGCTGTAAGTGGGACTGTATCGGCTGATTTTGCCGTTGGGAAGCGCCGCCACAAAGCCATAGCGCCAACCCGTGTGGCTATTGGCCTCGGTATGCCCCTTGAATTTCACGATGACCGAACAACTGTCCAGATTGGGGTAAAGCGGGATGACATTGTAGGCAAATTCCTCCGGTGCCTGCTCGATGGGAATCTCGTATCGCCCAGCGTCGCCGCCCATTACTGGCCGCAGGATACTGTACACATTTTGAATGGTGGGTAGCCAGTTTTGGAGGTCAGCGTTGCGGTATTGCCGGAAATAATCGCCGACATTGCTGTAATTGAAATCATAGGTCGCCATGCGGCGGGCATAGTGGAAGAGGCTGTCGTTGAACTCGGATTGGCCATAGCCCGCCAGTCTTTTGTAGGCTTGCAAAGGGTATTCATTGGAAAAAGATTCCCGCCAAAGCCGGTTTACCATGTCAATCCCCTCGGATTCCATGATGGCGAAGAGCAGTGCATAGTTTTCGTAGGTATTCTTCCAATCGCCCCAAGTTTCGAGGTGATGAACGTCCATGCCCCAAGCGGTGACGGCCTTCGGATAAAGCAGGTTCCGCATGAAATTGGCGTGACATTCCCAGAAGATACCTGCATTCTGCCAAGAATTGCCAAGGCCGTGGGAATTGCGGTAGTCAATATTATTCTGCGCCTGCAAGCTGTGCGTGAGTTCGTGCGCCGCCACGCCACCATCGAGCATAGCCGTGGGGTGCACCCAAAATGCACCGATGATGCCGTCCGCATTGCCGCCATTGGCAAAGCCCTGCGCCCCGTTTGCGCCCCAAGTTCCATAGATGACGATGGGGATTTTGTATTGACTGAGGTTGGTGCCCGGCGCATCGTCCAGAAACTCCAGTTCCTTGAAACGGGTGTAGATATACTCCATCGTGTCTAGGATTTTCGCTGGATTGAAGGCGAGGTTCGGGTCGGGATAGTTGGCGGGGTTCGTTCCGACGGTATTGCCCCAAATCAAGATGAAATTGGTGGATTGTGCGGTTTTGCTAAAAGTAAACTGCGCCCCGTTCACATCATTGGGGTTTTGGAGGTAGTTGGGGATGTGCACCATTTTTTGTGCAAACAAAGAAGCTGTGATGCTGAGAAACAGTAGGGTGGATAGAATTCGAATCATCGAAAGGAGTTTGTGAATTGATAGGGGTAAATGTAGGGGCTGCGAGGCAAAACTGTTATTTGAGAAGGAAGGATTGGGTAAAAGATTTGCAAGCAGTCTGCTTTTCACTGTAAAATTTTACCCACTAAGTAGGCTGTTAAAATTAGTTTAGATTTCGACTTTGACCTAAGTTGTTCGATTTCAATGATTTGCGCCTCGTAAGTCGTAAATCTAAAATCGTAAATCTACTTAAATTCAATTAGAAGTGGTTTAGTCTCTCCCGACCCAGTTATAGACTAGAACTGGGTCGGGAGAGACTAAAACTACCCAGTTATAGTCTATAACTGGGTCGGGAGAGACTAAAACTACCTAGTTCTAGTCTATAACTGGGTCGGGAGAGACTATTCCTACCCAGTTTTAGTCTAGAACAGGGCCGGGAGAGACTAGAACTGGGTAGTTTTAGTCTAGACACGCCAAAGTTTGTTTTTCACTTCAACATTTCCTCAATCGTACCCTTCGTAACGGCATGATACCCTGGCTTTGCCTTCGCAAAAATGCGGCGGGCATCCTCGATATGGCCTGTGTCTTTCAAAGCTTTGTAAATCGAGCGCACCAAGTAGCGACGGCCTACATTTACCAAGAAATTCTCCACCTGCGGCAAAATCTCCGTCACATAGCCGTGTTGGATACTGACCTCATACCAAGCGTTTTGAATCTGGGCATTGGTGGATTGCGTGAGGTGGAATTGGTCATCCAGTTTCTTGAAAGTTGCCACATCTGCGTTTTCGGGTAGGCTGTGGATGTAGTGCATCCACTCCTGCGGCGTCCAGTTTTTGGTGTCGGGCATCGTCGTGGCAATATCACCAGCCGCTTTTTCGACAGCTGCCAACTTGGTGGAATGAGGTACGGGGCAATTGTCCGGGATACCGGGCTTATAGACCCACTCATCCACGTTGGCGGTCACTTTATATTTATCGAGGTAGTTTTCTTTTAAAAAAGCAAGGAATTCCACCGTCGTTTTGGAGGTGAACTTGTTCGTTTCGAACCAAGATTTCAGGAAGGCATCCCATTTCTCCCGGTCGGTTTTCAGCTCCAACATACGCAGGAACATGCTGCCTTTTTGGTAGGCGATGCCCGAGGTGCCATCATCGGGGTTGCGGCCAATAAGGTCTAATTTGAGGCGGGTATCATCGGTTTTGAGGTCTTTCATTTCTTCGATAAGCTCGTGGTATTCGAGTTCGTCGAGCATTTCCACATAGTCCTTTCCGTAAAGCGCCTCCATAATGCGGCGCTCGAAATAGACCGTGAAGCCCTCGTTCAGCCAGAAGTCGTTCCAAGTGGCATTGGTCACGAGGTTGCCCGACCATGAGTGCGCCAACTCGTGCGCCACCAAAGACACCAAGCTGCGGTCGCCCGCAATGACGGTTGGTGTGGCAAAAGTCAGCTTCGGGTTCTCCATGCCCCCAAACGGGAAGCCCGTCGGCAGCACGATGACATCGTAGCGGCCCCATGCATACGGGCCATAAAGCGATTCAGCGGCGACCACCATTTTTTCCATGTCTGCAAACTCCCAAGCCACTTTGTCGAGCATGGATGGTTCGGCGTACACGCCCGTGCGGCCGCTGATGGGCTTGAAGGCAATGTCGCCGACGGCCAATGCGATGAGGTATGGGGCAATGGGTTGGTCCATCTTGAAAATGTACTTGCCATCCGGTGAGGGTTGCTGCGGGTTTTCGGCACTCATCACGGCCATCATGCCAGCTGGCACTTCGATGTTGGCGTTGTAAGTAATGCGGTTGCCCGGCGAATCTTGGCAGGGAATCCAAGTGCGGGTCAGGATGGCTTGGCCTTGCGTAAAGAGGAAGGGCTGCTTTTTACCGAAGGTCATGCTTGGTTCCATCCAACCGAGTGCGGCGGCATCGGGGCCGGTATGGTACTCAATGGTGACAAGGCCAGTCGTCGGTTCGATGGGCACGTGCAGCGCAGCACCAAGCACGGAATCCTGCGCATCCAACAGGAATTGCACTTCCTTCGCCTCCGTCCCCACGGTCACTTTCACGATATTGAGGCCATCCGTATCGAAGATGATTTCCTTGACCTTGCCAGGGTTTTCAATCGTCCATGCTGCGGTGCCATAGAGTTTCTTTTGGTCAAAATCCACTTTAAGGTTCAAGTCGAGGTACTTCGCAACGGCGAGATTGGGCTGGGAGAAGGAGTGTAGGTCCGTGCGATTATCGGTGGTGGTGGTTGATGTTTCTTCCTTGGATGTTTCCTGATTGCAGGCGGCGAACAGGGTAAAGGATAGAATTGCGAAGATGGCTAGAAGCTTCATGTTGGTGATTTTTGGTAAAGGTAGGAAGGAAATGGGGAAGGCCGGGCGCTAGGGAAAGCAATTGACCCATATTCAAGTCTTAGTAGCTTAGCACATTTACGCCATTATTGGGGGCAATTCACCGTCTCATAATACAAATCCCAGCCCGAAGCAAGGCTCACTGTTACGTTAGTGTCATGGACATTCACTGTCAGCACTGTTTGTCCTTGATATTTAATGGTTGGAGGACTGGTTATCACGTTAGAATCAAAACCAGCATCTTGGGTGGGACAATAAGCATAAGTGATGGTATTTATGCCGGAAACACATCCCCTGGACAATACCATTTTCTGTTCGGCATCTCCTTTTGATACAACCAACTTCAAATACCCGACTTCTGCTCTGCCTTCAATACAGGCAGGAAAAGCAAGACTTCCTCGCCGATATTTTCGTTTTGCGCTGGTCATCACGCATTTGACGCAGGAACTGATGGTGGGCATTTCCACCTTTTTGAAAGTGTATTTCGGGGCAGCGGTTATCGTACTCGACGTTTGAGAAGTTGAATGGCAGGAAACCAAGAGGGCTGCAAGCAGGACGAAAGTGAACTGGATTTTCATTGGTGATGATTTTGGGTAAATGTAGGGAGGAAAATGGAAAGTTTAGCGTCAATGCCTCAGGGTCTGTTCAAGAATCATCCACACCGTGTTTTTTTCCAAAAGTTGCGATGCACAAGTCATTCTTGACGATGCAATGTCCGATCGGTGGTGTGTGTTTTTCGATCTTTGGTGTTTGCTGGCGTCCTTTGGTGTGTGTTTTCCAATCGGAGGTGTGTGTTTTTGATTGGACAGTTTTTGCAGTATTTTCGGCTACAAGGCACGTAGGGACTGCTTTTCCAGCTTCCACATCACCCCAAAAAATCCCAGCATCAGCACAGTATTCACCGCCAACTTCACGGGCAACCCATACCCTGCCCATTGCGCCAGCAAAACACTGCTAAAATACAGCACGAGCGCCAGCACCACATAGCCGCCCATGCGCATCCAGTCGTAGTGGACGGGGTAGTATTTGCGGCCCCACCACCAGCAGGCGGCGGTCATGGCGGCGTAGCAGATGAGCGTGGCCCAAGCCGAACCTATATAGCCGATGCGGGGTATCCACAAGACGTTCAGGACGATGGTGATGATGGCGCCACCGACGGCAATCCAGCCGCCGAGCTTGGTCTGGTCGGTGAGTTTGTACCAGATGCTGAGGTTGTAATAGAGGCCGAGGAAGAGGTTTGCGAAGAGCAAAACCGGCACGACGGCCAGCCCGCCCCAGTAGTCGGGGCCGATGAAATATTTCAACACATCGAGGTACAGGAGCACCCCAAGCAGCGTGGCTACGCCGAGGATGGTGAAATATTTCGTGACGTCGGCGTAGAGTATTTTGGCGTCCTTGTGCTTGGCGTTTGCGAAGAAAAAAGGCTCGGCAGCATAGCGGAATGCCTGCGTGACGAGGCTCATCAGCATCGCCAGTTTGTAACAGGCGGAGTAAACGCCGATTTCGGCGAGGTTGCTCTTTGAGTCGCCGGGCAGCAGGTGTTTCAACAGTTCCCGGTCGAGCATTTCGTTGACGATACCAGCCATGCTCGCCAATATCAGCGGGGCAGCGTAGGTGAACATCGTGCGCCAAACCTTGGGGTTGAATCGCCATTCCAGCTTGCGCAATTCGGGGAGCAGCAGGAGCAAAACCACGGTGCTGGAGATGAGGCCGGAGAGGAAAATATAGCCGACGCCAAATTCCCGGTGGTAGATTTTTGCGACCAATTCCGTGGCGATTCCATGTTTCACCAACCAAGGGCA
This sequence comes from Saprospiraceae bacterium, assembly GCA_041752395.1. Lineage (GTDB taxonomy): Bacteria > Bacteroidota > Bacteroidia > Chitinophagales > Saprospiraceae > UBA6168. The sequence goes on from JBGSWN010000244.1 coordinate 10,338, forward strand.
AGCCACCAGGAAAAACAAATTGAAGCCAAGGTTTAGCCCAATCCCCGTCAGCCGGACGAAGGCGAAGCGCTTGGCCCGGTGCTCCAACCGCAGCCTGGCGAGGGGTATCTCAGCAATGGTGTCGAGGGCGAGTATGAGGCCGAAAATGGTGACGTAGGTGCTTTGCTCCGGCGCATAATCCAGCCAGTTGGTGATGGGTTTTGCGAAGCACAAAATCAATGCAGAAAGGAACAGGGAGTTGGCGACCACCGACCAAAGCGACGTGGAGAAGGCTTCATTCCGCTTGGTTTCATCGGTGCCAAACCGGAAAAAAGCGGTCTCCATCCGCAGGATATAAAACACCAAGAGGAAGCCCGTCAGTGCGTACAATTCACTGACGATACCGTACTCTACCTTCGGAAAAAGGTTGGTGTAAAGCGGGGTCAGCAAGAAAAAAAGCACCCGCCCGACGATGCTGCTCAGGCCATAAATGGCGGTCTCTCCGGCGAGTTTTTTAAGTAGTGACATGTGCTGCTTGTGGTCGCCCAATTTATTGGGCTGACCGGATTTTGATTTTGGTCAGTCCATTAAATTGGGCGACCACGAATTGCCATCGCCGCAAAAGTAATCCACAAATCCAAGCCATTAGAAATTTGCCTTGTGCTAGCCCAATTTATTGGGCTGATATTTCTTGTCTTCGATCTGCCCAATAAATTGGGCGACCACAAAGGAACTTTACAGTCATTCAAGTCAGTTTAACGCCACACGAACGCCCAAAATCCTACCTTCGCACTCCAAAATTCGGCGAGTTGCTTTTCGTAACTCGTCAACCGTAATTCGTCAATTGATTTATGTCCAAAATTTTCAAGACCCTCAAAGAGGCGCTATCCGGTAAAGAACAGGAATTCACCACCGGCAGCATCAATCGAGCCATCATCCTGCTCAGCATCCCAATGGTGCTGGAGATGATGATGGAGGGGATTTTTGCGCTGGTGGACATTTATTTTGTGTCGAAAGTCAGCCCGGAAGCCACCGCCACGGTGGGCATGACGGAGAGCGTCGTCACGATTATTTACTCCATTGCCATCGGTTTGAGCGCTGCGGCCACGGCCACTGTTTCAAGGCGCATAGGCGAGCACGACCCCGAAGGCGCTGCCAAAGCTGCCGTCCAAGCGGTCATCATCGCCTTTGTTATTTCGTTGATAATTAGCGTTTTCGGCGTCGCTTACGCCGAAAGCATCTTGCAGATGATGGGCGCCACGGCCAAGCAAATCACGGAATGCTCGGGCTATACGAAGGTGATTTTCGGGAGCAACATCGTCATTCTTTTCATCTTTTTGCTCAACGCCGTATTCCGTGGGGCGGGCAATGCGAGCATCGCCATGTGGGTGTTGGTGGTCTCCAATTTAATTAACATGGTGCTTGACCCACTGCTGATTTTCGGCTGGGGGCCATTTCCGGCAATGGGCGTGATGGGCGCTTCCGTGGCCACCACTATCGGGCGGGGCGTAGGTGTCAGCATCCAGATTTACCTGCTGTTACGGGGCACGAACATCATCAAAATCGCCAAGCGGCACTTGGTTTTGCATGTTGAAACCATTGTGAACATGCTGCGGGTAGCCTCCACCGGAACCCTACAATACATCATCGCCAGCGCCTCGTGGATGTTCCTAATGGCCATCATCGCCAAGTCGGGCACGGAGGCCGTTTCGGGCTATACCATCGCCATCCGCATCATCATTTTCACCATCATGCCCGCCTGGGGCATGGCCAATGCCGCCGCCACGCTCGTCGGGCAGAACCTCGGCGCTGGCCACCCGGAACGTGCCGAGGCAAGCGTCTGGCGCACGGCACATATGAATATGCTGTTCATGCTGGTGGTTTCCATCTTATACTTCATTTTCGCTCGGCAGATAGTCTCCAGTTTCGACCCAAACCCGCTGGTGGTGGAGTCAGGAGTTTTGGCACTGCGCATCTTTTCTATCGGCTATGTTTTCTTTGCCTATGGCATGGTCATTTCTTCCGCCTTCAATGGGGCAGGCGATACTGTCACCCCGACCATCATCAATTTCGTGTGCTTTTGGTTGATTGAGATACCGCTGGGCTGGTGGCTGGCCGTCCATTTCGGCTACGGGTTGGCGGGCGTCTGCTGGGCCGTTTTCATCGCCGAAAGCTTCATGGCCGTCGTGCTGATCGTGCTTTTCAAAAGGGGAACCTGGAAGAAGGTGAAGATATAGAGTTGGCACTTCGACAGTTGGCAGTCAGTCTTAGAGTCTTGCAGTCCTTGCAGTCTTAGCCCGTTTACCATCGCACTGACTAAACAACTGCCGAACTGACTGCCAACTGTCGAACTGCCAACTCTTCACATGTCCTTCGTCACCCCCGCAATCACAAACCACGTATCAATTCCAAGGTTTGGCTTCCCAAAAACGAGGTTGGAGATGTGGCGGAAGCGGAATTTCAGGTCGAGATTTAGGCCATCGTTGTTGAGTTTCTGACGAATGCCCGCCGTGAAATTATCCGAAAAAATAAAGCCCCGATGCTGCTGTTTTGTCCGCACCGTGATGAAATGCGGGCCGGAGCCAATGGCGGCGGTGATGGCTGTCCTATCGGAAACATTCCAGCGATATTCCAAGCCAAGGTTCGAGCCGAATTCCCATTCGTATTTGTCCTTTGGCGAGAAATGCACCCAAACCAGTTGCGGCTCCAAGTAGATAAAAAGGTCGTTCTTCTTCCCCTTCAACAGGTTGGTGAAATTGTAGTAGAAAAGCAGTTGGTAGGGCTTGTACTTCCGTCCCTCCTTCAGCGTTTCGTTGATGATGGGAATGCCAAGGTGGAAGCCGAGGGAGCGGGGGGATTGGGCGGTGGATTTTAGGGTGATGAGGAGGAAGATTGCACAAACAACAATTCGCATAGATGATTTTTTGGGCAAAGGACGGGAGAAAATCTTAATTTAGCCTGACTTTTCCAACCAATGAGGTAGTTTCGACTGTCTTGAAAAATAAAGCCTTATGAATAAGTTTTTATTGCTTGCCGTTATTTCGCTTTTACAGCAGGGGGTTGCTTTTGCTTGCGATTGTTTGCGGACAGAGAGTTTTTGCGAAACGTTTTTCAATGACCACCTTGACGATGAACCTGAAGGAAGGGTGGTACGTGCTGTTGTGAGCAAGAAGACGGATGATAAGCTTGATTTCAAGGTGATTGAAACTTTATTTGGAAAATATGTTGACGGCAAGAATTTCCATTTCTTAAAAGGGAATATTTTCGATTTTGAAGAATTTGATAAAGGCAAGGAGTATATCATTATCATCAATCAGCCGCTTTCAGAGCCTCAACTCTACTATCATTGGTGTGGCACTAATTATCTCACCATAGAAAATGGGAAAGTTATTGGGAAAATTATGGAAGGCGTTTATGAATTATCGTTATCAGCATTTATAAACCTGCCCAATTGCGGCGTCTCTCATCCTTCATTTATCATAAATCCTACGCTTTTAACACGAAACAAACTTATAGCCACACCAAAGAATTGGTTTGTTCCAATAGCTGTAGAAATGCAGGTTTTCAATTCAATGGGACAACTGGTTCACAAAAAACATATCGAAGATTATTGGGGCGATGAACCTATCGAAATTGACCTAGACGACATTGCGGCAGGAGTATATTTTTGTCAAATATCATTTTGGGGGAAGAGGCATACGACGAAAGTTGTTAAAGTGAATTGAGGAGAATATATTGACATAATCTTTGGGAGCAACATTGAATCCCTACCTTCGCCCCATGACACCATACCTCACCGAACGTGGCCTTTACCCGCCCCAAATTGATGCGAAACCCTCGCCAATGCTGGGCATTGTGGTGGTCATCCCGTGCCACGACGAGGATTTCCTGCTGCTCAGTCTCATGTCACTTCGCAAGTGCGAACGGCCAAAATGCGACGTGGAAGTCATCGTGGTGGTAAACGAAAGCGAAGACGCCCCTGCCGCCATTCGGGAGAAAAACCGCACGACTGCCGAACAGGCCGAGCGCTGGGCTTCGGCAAACAACCACGGTTGGCTGCGCTTCCACATCCTCCACCTCGACAATTTGCCGAAGAAACACGCCGGTGTGGGCCTCGCCCGCAAGATTGGCATGGACGAAGCCTGCTATCGCTTCGCAAAAACAGGCGACCAGCAGGGCGTCCTCGCCTGCTTCGATGCGGACAGCCGCTGCGAGCGCAACTATTTTCAGGCAATCCACACTCATTTCACCGAAAACCCAAAGGCGCAGGCCGCAGGCATCCGTTTCGAGCACCCGCTCTCCGGCCCCGACTTCCCCGACGAGGTTTATCAGGCCATCACCCTGTACGAACTGCACCTGCGCTACTACGTGCTGGCGCAACGCTGGGCAGGCATCCCTCACGCTTGGCAGACCATCGGCAGCAGCATGGCCGTGCGCTGCGACGCCTACCAACAGCAGGGCGGCATGAACCGTCGGCAGGCGGGCGAGGACTTTTATTTCCTCCACAAGTTCATCCCGCTGGGTGGCTTCGCCGAAATAACGGCGACGAAGGTCATCCCCTCCTCTCGCCCATCGCACCGGGTGCCGTTCGGTACGGGCCGGGCAGTCGGCGAGTTGCTGAAAAATGGCGGGAAGTACCTGACCTACTCGCCTCGCAGCTTTGAGGATTTGCAGGTTTTCATTGGCCACGAATTGCACGAATTACACGAGTTAAATGATATAGCTGCTTTTTATACGAGAATGCCGGAAAGCATAAGCGAGTTTTTTCGGTTAAATGGTTTTGAAAAAAAACTGTCGGAAATCCAGCTAAATACCAGCAATACCGAGTCTTTCCAGAAGCGTTTCTGGCGCTGGTTCGATGCGTTTTTGGTGATGAAATACGTGCATTTTGCGAAGGAAAACTACTTCCCTGATGTAGAGGTGACGGTGGCGGCGGAATGGTTGTTTGAAAAAATGGGGATCCCAGAAAGGCAGCAAAACGACGAGCAAATGCTGAGGATTTTGAGAAGGTTTTGACTCATTCAACCGCAAATTGTGGGCGCTCCCCATCTTCTTTAATACCCTCTTTAATCATTTGATTCACTTCCGCTAAATCGCCATTTTCCAATTCCTCCACTAGTTCTTCCTGGGCATCGTCGCTGCGGTTAATATAAAAATTGCAGAATAATGGCAAGTGGTCGGAGCCGAAATCGGGCAACACGCTCAATTCTTGCACGAATATATCCGGCGTATGATACAATTGGTCGAGCGGGAAACGCATGAACCAATACCTTGAATGGAAAGTAGAAATGAGGCCACGACCGACCCGTGGGTCAACGGTTTTAGAGGTCTTTCGGAATAAAATGGCAGATTTTGCCCAGGCCACATTGTTGAAATCACCAACAACGACGGTGGTCTTGCGGTCCTCCCGAATCTTTTTTGCTACCGAAAGCAGCTCCCCATCCCGCTCCTTGGAAGTCTCCTCTTCCGTTGGGCTTGGCGGTGGTGGGTGGACGCCAAAAAAGGTAAAGGTATACCCTTCCCTCGTTTTTAATTGCGCTTCTATGCTCGGTACGTCATTTGCCACAAAATAATGGACTTGGCATTTATCCATTTTCAACTTGGTATATAAATGCATGCCATAGGTATTTTCCAGCGCCACTTTGCAATGATTTGGATAATGCTTTTCCAGGGTTATCAAAGCATCGTCCCATGCTTGATTGCTCTCCATCGTCAGTATAATATCAGGATTTACTTGTTTCACCAAATCCATAAAACGCCCATATTCTTTATTAAACTGATAAACATTCGCAGACAAAACCGAGACAGTATCCGAGTGCTTATCCATTATGTCTATGTCCTTGACTTTATATACTGGCGTATATTTAATCAATATAATGGCGTTGTATAAAAGGCCAATCAACAAAAGCGTTTGCAACACCCAAAATGTTGTGCTTGGTGGAACAAGGATAAATGCCAGACCAAAAACCAGGATTTTCATCGCAAAAAACTGCACCTTCCCAAAATCAAAACCCCTGAAAAACCAGTGCTGGTGCTGGATAAATGGCAACAGCGTAGCCAATATCAAAAAGCAAGAAATGATAACATAACAGTCGAACATCCGATTTTCGTATTGGGTTTTCCAAAGTAATAAAAACAAGATTACAACTGTTGAACCCATGAAACGTTCACAAAACCATCCGAGAATTTCGCCTACTTCCTCGCTGCCAACAAATACAGCACTGCCATCCGGATCGCAACCCCATTTTCCACCTGCTGCAAGATGATGGAATGCTCCGAATCTGCCACATCACTGGTGATCTCCACACCCCGGTTGATGGGGCCCGGGTGCATGATGATGATTTTCTTTCCAATGCTGGCGAGCAGTTCTTTGTTGATGCCAAAGTAAAGCGAATATTCCCGAAGGGAAGGGAAATACTTGATGTCCTGCCGCTCCAACTGGATACGCAGCACGTTGGCCACGTCGCACCATTCGAGGGTCTTGCGAACGTCGTGCTCGACACCGACGCCGAGTTGCGGCAGGTGCTTCGGGATGAGCGTCGGGGGGCCGCAGACCTTGACTTCTGCGCCGAGTTTTTGCAAACAAAAAATATTACTGAGGGCCACCCGTGAGTGGGTGATGTCACCGAAGATGGCGATTTTCTTACCGGCCAAATCGCCGAGTTGTTCCCGAATACTGAAAGCGTCCAGAAGTGCCTGCGTGGGGTGCTCGTGCGTGCCGTCCCCGGCGTTGATGATGTTCGCTTTGATATTTCTGGCGAGAAATTGCGGTGCACCGGGCGCTGGGTGGCGCATCACGATCATGTCCACTTTCATGGAAAGGACGTTGTTCACAGTGTCGAGCAAGGTCTCGCCTTTGGTGACGGAGGAGGCGCTGGCGGAGAAGTTGACGGTGTCGGCGCTGAGGCGTTTTTCTGCCAACTCAAAGGAAATGCGGGTGCGGGTGCTGTTCTCGAAGAACATATTGGCCACCGTGATGTCCCGCAAAGACGGCACTTTCTTGATGGGGCGGTTGATGACTTCCTTGAACTCGTCCGCCGTCTCGAAGATGATGTTGATGTCGTCTTCGGTGAGGTATTTTATACCCAAAAGGTGCCTGGTGCTGAGTTGTGCTTGCATGTTCTTTGAGACTTTAGATTTGAGACACTAGACAATAGACAGTTGGGTGGGGAACCATCTATGGTCTTTCGTCTATTGTCTATTGTCTATTATCTTTTTGCGGAAAAAGCCAAACAATGTCGTCGCCTTCCACTTCCTTCCATTCCACCCGCACGTAAGCCTCATCGAGGGAGTCCACCCGAAAGCCAGTGTAGTCGGCTTTGATAGGCAAATCCCGGTTGAATCGGCGGTCAACGAGTGCCATAAGTTCGACTTTGTGCGGCCTACCGAAGTCGCCAAGGGCGGACATGGCAGCCTGCACGGAACGGCCCGTGTAAAGCACATCGTCCATCAGCACCACGTTTTTTCCTTCTACGAGAAAATCCATCTCAGTGACGCTGGCACGGATGGGCTTATCCCGGCGACGGAAGTCGTCCCGGTAAAAAGTGATGTCGAGTTTGCCGTTTTCGATGTGGGGAACGCCCGTGATTTCGAGCAGTCGCTGGTGGATTCGGTTGACGAGCGGCACACCGCCCTGCTGGATGCCGATGAGGCAGGTGTTCTGGAAGTCGTCGTGGTTTTCAATCAATTGATGGCACAGGCGGTCAATGGTCAGCGCAAAGCGCTCAGTGGTTAATATGACTCGTCCGTTGCTCATGGGGCAAAGGTAGAAATTTTTGATTGGGAGTTTAGGAGAAGGTAGTAGGTTGTCAGGGAAAATATTGCGCTCAATACGATGGATATATACATACCAAAGTTAAGAGGAATGGGCATTCCCAACAAAAAAGCCCGACCAACTTGGCCGGGCTTTTCATTTTAGCTCCCGAAATCATCGAAGGCAATGTTTTCCTCTGGTACACCAAGGTCGGTGAGCATCTTCTGCACTGCCGACAACATAAGTGGTGGGCCGCAGAGATAGTATTCGATTTCTTCTGGCTCTGGGTGGTTTTTGAGGTAGTTCTCCAAAACCACTTGGTGGATGAAACCCTTTGGACCATCCCAGTTGTCTTCTGGCAGCGGCTCGCTGAGGGCAATATGGTACTTGAAATTCGGGTATTCTTTTTCGATTTCCCGGAAATCTTCCGTGTAAAACAACTCTCGGCTAGAGCGGCCACCGTACCAATAGCTCACTTGGCGGTCACGGGTCTTCTCTGTGTGGAAGATGTGGAAGATGTGCGACCGCAGCGGTGCCATACCGGCCCCACCTCCGATGTAGAGCATTTCCCTTTTGGTGTGCTTGATGTGAAATTCGCCGTAAGGGCCAGAAATAACCACTTTATCACCTGGTTTGCGGGAGAAGACGTAGCTGGAGCAGATACCAGGATTCACGTTCATCCAACCCTTCGCTGCACGGTCCCAAGGTGGCGTGGCGATACGGATATTGAGCATGATACGGTTGCCTTCGGCTGGATGGTTGGCCATCGAATAGGCCCGGAAGATTGGCTCCGGGTTCTTCATTTTGAGCGGCCACAGGTTGAACTTGTCCCATTCTGGACGGTATTCGTCAGCCTGTTTGCCCATGCGGGGGTGCGCTGTGATGTCCATGTCCTTGAAATTTACTTCAATTTCTGGTACATCTATTTGGATATAGCCACCCGATTCGAAGTCGAGGTTTTCACCCGGCGGCAGTTTCACCACAAATTCTTTGATAAAAGTGGCCACGTTGTAGTTGGACTCCACTTCACATTCCCATTTCTTGATGCCAAACACCTCCTCCGGCACACGGATGTCCATGTCCGTGCGCACTTTCACTTGGCAAGCAAGACGCATGTGCTCGGCAGCTTGTTTGCGGCTGAGGTGGTTCATTTCCGTTGGAAGTACATCACCGCCGCCGCTGTCCACGTGGCATTTGCACATGGCGCAGGTTCCACCGCCACCACAGGCTGACGGCAAGAACATGTTCCTGTTGGATAGTGCGGTGAGCAAGGAACCACCGGGCTGTACGACCAGCGGGTTATCGGTATCGCCATTGACGATTATCCTGACATCGCCTTGCGGTACGAGCTTTTTCTGAGCCACCAACAGCCCAAAGGTGAGCACGAGGATGACAGCGGTGAAAGCCACCGCACCCCAAAGAACAAACATTACATCGAATAGAAAAATCATAATGCAATTGGAAATGGAAAGTGGATAATTGACAATTGACGATTATCCATTTTCAATTAATGATGTGTCATGTAATTGCTAGGGTTGATACCCATCAGGCTCATGAAGGCAATGCCCATCAAACCTGTAAGTAAAAAGGCGATGCCCAAGCCCCGCAGTGCGGGTGGAATGGCGCTGTACCTGATTTTTTCACGAATAGCCGCCATGACCACGATGGCTACCATGAACCCTACTCCTGAACCAAAGCCAAAAGTGGTGGCTTCAGCGAGGTTGTACTCCCTTGCTACCATGAAAAGTGCACCACCGAGGATGGAGCAGTTCACCGTGATAAGTGGGAGGAAGATGCCCAAAGCGTTGTAGAGCGAAGGGGAGAATTTCTCCACAGCCATTTCCACCAACTGCACGAAGGCGGCGATGGTGGCGATGAACAAGATGAACCGCAGGAAGGTCAAGTCCATCCCGAAAAGGCCGTTTGAACCCAGGATTTTTTCATTGATGAACCAATTGATAGGCACGGTGAGGGTAAGTACGAAGACTACCGCTGCACCAAGGCCGATGGCTGTTTTCACCGATTTTGAAACGGCGAGGAAGGAGCACATCCCGAGGAAGTACGCCAACACCATGTTTTCAATGAAAACCGATTTTAGGAAGATATTGAGTAAATCACCCATTTTATTGAAGGTATGAGGTGAGAGGTATGAGGTATGAGCGGTGCAACACATGGCATTCCTCATCCCTCATTCCTCTTTCCTAATTTAAGAAACGTCAACTAAGTTTTGGTTCTTGGAACGCTGAATCCAGATGATAGCACTAATAATGAAAAGCGCAGCAGCGGGAATCACCATTAGATTGTTGGGCATGTACCAAGAAAAGAAGCTGTTCTTCGTGGTATCAATCAAGTAATCGGGCGTATTGCCGATGATTTGAAAACCAGCCAAACTGCCTTTTCCAAACAGCTCCCGAAAAGCTGCCACGATGATGAGGATGACACCATAGCCAAGCCCGTTTCCGACGCCATCCACAAAGGAGCGCCAAGGCTTGTTGGCCATTGCATATGCTTCCAAGCGACCCATAACGATACAGTTGGTGATGATGAGTCCGATGTACACCGACAATTCTTTCCAGATGGGATAGTTGGCGGCTTTGAGCGCCAGCTCTACCAAAGTCACCAAGAAGGCCACGACGACGAGCTGAACGATCATCCGTATCTGCTTGGGCATGCCTTTGCGAAGAAAGGATACCGCCAAGTTGGACATGGCAGTAACGAAGGTCACGGCGATGGCCATGACGACCGCCTTGTTTACCAGTGTGGTAACTGCCAGCGCTGAACAAATGCCCAAGACCTGCACGGTGATGGGGTTGTTGTCGCTGATGGGGTCAATCAAAAGCTTCCGCTCTTTTTTGCCAAAGAGCGGTTCTTTTTCCTGCTCTACTTGTGTTGCAATTTCAGCCATTGTTCGATTTTTTATTTTTTCCCTTCGGTAAACGGCCTTAGCCTATCCCCGCTGGTATATTTACTTTTTTAAGCTTTCAAAATAGGGGAGGTAAACCTTAAGCCCCCGGTCGAGCATTTCGGTAACGCCATTGGATGTGATGGTTGCACCTGTGATGGCGTCCACTTGGTGGGCGGGCTTTTTGATGCCGCCTTTGACCACTGCCACCGACACGTATTTGCCGTCATCTTTAATGGTTTTGCCTTCAAATTGTTTTGGGAAAGTGGGGTTGTCCGAAATCTCAGCGCCAAGGCCGGGCGTTTCGCCAACATGTCCAAAAGACGCGCCAGCAATCGTATTGAAGTCGTCTTTTAGTGCAATAGTGCCCCATATTTTATCCCAAAGCCCGTTGCCACGTACCGAAACGAGGTAGAACGTTCCTTTGTCGCTGTCGTAGGAAAAGACCGGATAATGGCGGTCTGCTATGGGTTTCTTCTCCTCTTGTGCCATGTCGAGGTTTTCCGCCTTTTCGCCTTCCACCGGTTTGCCATTGCCGTCAATCACCACTTGCTTGATGCTTTTGTCAAAAAGTGCAAGGACTTCCTTGTCGGTCATTTTATCCAAATCGCCACTGAGGTAACCTTTTACGGCCTTGAAAATCTCCCTTTTTTTGAAAACGGCTGCGTTGTCATCGTGTATCGGTTTGAGGCCCGAAACGACAACTGCCAAAACGACCGAGACAACCAAGGTCATGATGACGGTATAAATAGTTACATAATTATTACTCTGCATTTTTCAATTTTTTGAAAAACAAAATCCTTGTTCTGTTCAATTTATGAAGTTATTACTAACGCTTGGCAGCAATCGCCAGTTTCTGACGGCGCTTGATATTAGACTCAACCACGAAATGGTCAATCAGTGGTGCAAAAACATTCATGAACAAGATAGCCAACATCCAGCCCTCTGGATACGCGGGGTTCATCACCCGGATGATGATGCCGAGCATTCCAATGAAAAACCCGTAATACCATTTGCCACGGTTGGTATTGGAGGCGGTGACTGGGTCGGTGGCCATGAATGCCGCTGCGAACCAAAAACTGCCCATGTAAAAATGGTAGTACCAAGGTACATTCATAAACGCATCGAAGCCCCACCAGTTGAAAACCAGTGCCATGAATCCAGCGCCCAGCAGACAGGAAAGCATGATACGCCAACTAGCGATGCCCGTTGCAATCAGTACCAACGCACCGATGATAATGAGCGGCTTGCAAGTTTCGCCGATTGAGCCGGGAATAGCACCCCAAAACATCTGCATCGGTGAATAAACGGCAGTCACTTTCTCCCACCCTTGCGAAGCTAGTCCCAAAGGTGTCGCTCCCGTGAAGGCATCCGCCACCGCTCGGCCCCCCTCCCCGAAGGTTTGGATGCCCAAGCCGTTGAATATCCAATCGAAGAAATGGAAAGCCCAGCCATAGGTTTGGCCAGTGGCACTGCCACCAGCATATTCAAGTCCTGCTACCCAGCATTGGTCGCCGGAGATGGTGGTCGGATAGGCGAAGAAGACAAAAACCCGGGTCAAAAGGGCGATGTTCACGACGTTCATGCCTGTGCCACCGAATGCTTCTTTGCCCAAAATAACGGCGAAAGCAACGGCCATGGCCAATATCCAAAGTGGAATATCTGGCGGCATGATGAGCGGAATGAGTGCTCCTGAAACCAAATAGCCCTCTTCGATGCCGTGGCCTTTTTTGGCGGCGTAGAAAAACTCGATGCCAAGGCCGACCACGTGGGTCACCACGAAAATTGGTAGGATTTTAATCAACCCGTAAGCCAGTTTCAGGTGAATGGCCGCAATGAATGCCGTGTGCTGGCCCAAAGCCACGAAATGCTGATGGCCGATATTATAGGTGCCAAATACGTAGCACAATTGGAGCGCCAGCACCACCATTACCATCGTGCGTTTGAGGTCCATCCGGTCACGGATATGAACGCCCACGCCATGCGTAGTATGGTCTGGCGTATAAAGGAAAGTGAAAAACCCATCGTACAATGTATGCAGGAATCTCTTCTCCTTCGGTGGTTCCAGCTTCTTTATCTTTTCTAAAAAAGTACTCATTTATAGTTGGATTGCTTAATGTTCTATTGATAGATTGTTGAATTGTTTGATTGTTATATTGTTGATGTTGTCGTGGTACGAGAAAAACAATTCAACAATTTGGCAATCAGACAATTCGCATCACCCTTGCTCGTTCACCATGTCCAGCCCTTCCCGAAGGATGGCTTGCAGCGGTTGCTTGGAAGTGCAGGCAAATTCGCAAAGCGCTACGTCTTCCTCAATGAGTTCGTGGATACCGAGGCCCTCCATTTTTTCGTAATCGTTGGTCAAAATGGCCTTCATCAGGTGCTGCGGGTAAATGTCCATGGGCAGCAGTTCTTCGTACTGGCCAGTGACCACGAAGGCTCGTTTTTCCCCGTGCATATTGGTGTTTGCCTTGAAAACGGTATCTGGGAAAGCACTGCCAGGCAGTGCTTTTGAGACGCTTGGCGTAGCCAAATCTGGCAACAGCCACCCGAACATTTCGTATTGGTCGCCTTCTTCGAGTACCGTTATTTGGTCATCGAAAAAATTGAGGTAGCCATCTTTGGAAACCTTACTGCCGCTCAACACATCGCCAGAGAGGATGCGAACATGGTCATTCGCAAAATTGCCCTCCAGCAGTTCGCCAATATTTGCACCGATATAAGTGCGGACGTATTTTGGATGCTTTAGTTCAGCCCCCGTCAAAGCGACCACCCGCTCTGCATTGAAGCGGCCTTCGGTAAACAGGGCGCCAATCGTAGCCACATCCTGTACGCTGACCATCCAAACCGTGGAATTGGTGGTGATGGGAGCGATGTGGTGGATCTGGATGCCCACGTTGCCAGCGGGGTGCTGGCCACTGAACCAGCATTTCCCAACGCCAGTTGCGCCTGTGAAAACTGCACTTGGGGCCGTTTCGCCATTTGCATCAAGGCCGAGCCATACCTTGCCTTTGGTCAATTTGCCCAACACATCAAGACCACGCTGGAACGCCACGCCTTTTCCTTCCATCACAAGGTTGAGGTCAGGTGCAAGCGGTGCGGTATCGAAAGTGGAAACGAAAATATTGTCTGGTACATCGGTGGTGCTGGCCACTACGTCAAATGGGCGCTGGCGCAAAAATGACCAGCCACCAGCATCGAGCAGGAAGCTCACCAATTCGGCCCGGCTGCAAGTTTCGAGGCTTGGGGCGCTGAGGCTGCGGTACTGCTGCTGCTTGTCTGCCAAAATGACGATGTTGGCGATGGAACGACGGTCGCCCCGATTCACCCCAATCACTTCGCCACTGACGGGCGACACATATTTTACATCAGGATTCTTTTTGTCAAAAAACAGGTGGTCGCCAGCCTTCACGGTATCGCCGACTTCCACTTCCACTTTAGGGATGGGCGACATGCCCCTGAAATTTTCGGGTTGCAAGGCAAAGGTATTGCCACCTCCAGCGACAATTGGCCCTTCGGCCTTGCCTTCCAGCAGGATGTTGTGCCCTTGTTTCAGCGCCACAAATTTTCCTTTAACGTATGATGGCCCTTTCTTTTTTGCAAAAAGATTGGCAGCCGTAGGCAAAGCGGACAGCCCTTCATCTTCGCCATCAACGCCGCTTTTGTTGGCTTCTATGCGAACCAGGTTGTCAGAGACCCGCAGGATGATGAAAAATGCAATCAGGACCACAATGGCCAATAGCAACATCGTAAAACTGTTGATGCCAATGCCAGATGGGGATTGTGCTTGTGCCAATTGGTGGATGAACAATAAAGCGACAATCAGGTGGAGCCTCGTAAAACCCTTTTTCATGCTTCAAAATGCATTAAATGAAGGAATGTTGGTCGAATCAAAAATTTGGCTGAAATAGCCACTTCGCAGGAAAGCTGGTTACTCGTTCATTTACCAAGCCCAGCCTTCTTTCAAAGCGTGGCAAAGTTATAAAAGGTTTGAAACTAGGAAATAGTAGGCAAAATCATTCTTGCTTCTAGTGCTTATTTAGACTGAATCAAAATTGAAAAAACCGTTCTGAATCTCAAAAACCTTTGTTTTTTGCCAAAAAAAGAAGGTTTTCGCAAAGAAATTTGGAGGTTTGAGCCAAATACCTACATTTGTCAGGCCGGAAAAAGTTCAACTTTTTTTAAAGGAGGCTTTTTCAGCCCATTTTTTCACTAAAATCCTTGTACCCAGTGGATCGAGACAGAAGATTTGAGAGCGTTTTCTCAAAGAAAATGAATGCTGGTAAACGAAGAACTTACTTCTTTGACGTTCGCCAAACCAAAGGCGATGACTTTTACCTCACGCTCACGGAAAGCACCAAGCGCTTCGACGGAGATGGTTTTGAGCGCCACAAGATTTTCCTTTACAAGGAGGACTTCAACCGTTTTGTGGCCAACCTCGAAGAGGTGGTTAACTACATCAAAACGGAGCTGATGCCGGATTATGATTACGAAGAATTCGACCGCATCCACGAAGAATGGGAAGCGCAGGATGCTGCCGGGGGCAATGAGCGCCCGCCCCGTGCGCCGAGGGAGCCACGTGCGCCAAAGATTTTTGATGAGGAAATCGAAGAAGTGGAAAATAATTGGAACAAGGCTGAGAAACCCGCATCCGAACCACCTCCACTTCCCCCATCCCCTCGCAGTTCAAGTTTTGACGACGATTTGAGTTGGTAATCGGTCATTGGACATTGATGGTCATTGGTCATTTCATTGGATACCTATCAAAAGAAAGTATTTCACGAAAAAAGCTGACTTCGATACTTGTCGAAGTCAGCTTTTTTCGTGAAACGCTTAACCTGTTCTCAACCGCCCCGCTTACCCAATTCCACCACTTCCAAGTTCTCAATTCGCCCAGCATTCAGGTCAAAACGCAGCAGGGTTTTGACTTTGTGCCAACCCTCCAGCCCACAAGCGCCGGGGTTCATGTGCAGCAAGCCAAGTGCCTTGTCAGGAATCACCTTTAGAATATGGGAATGCCCACAGATGAAAAGTTTGGGCGGGTTCGTTTGCAAAATCTCTCGCACCCGTGGCACATATTTGCCGGGATAACCACCGATATGCGTCATGAAAACATCCACCCCCTCGCACTCAAAACGCAGGTCGAGCGGGAAGCGGTGCTGGATGGGCTGCCCGTCAATATTGCCGTAAACTGCACGAAATGGGCGAAAAGCTTCGAGGCGGTCGGCGACAATCGGGTTGCCGATATCACCGGCATGCCAGATTTCATCGCAAGGCTCTAGGTAAGTAAAAACGCTATCCTCCAAATGGCTGTGCGTATCCGAAAGCAGGCCGATTTTTTTCATGGTGTAAAATGGTTATTGGGTTATTAAAAAAATGAGGATACTGAAAATAGTTGCTGAGACCAATTCAAATAACTCAATATCCAAATAACTCAATAACAACTTCACTGCCCCATTTCCTCCAATTCCTGCTCGGTTTTCGGTCCAGCTTTGTATTTAGCGCCCAGTTCCTTTCGCATTTTTTCAATCTCACTATTGTTATTGTAAGCGAAAGTCACCCCCACTCGGTAGAGCTTGCCTGCCTGTTTCGTTTGCGTGGCGTAGCCATCTTCGGTAAGTTTTTGGGCAAATTTCGTAGCATTGCCTTTCACGCCAAAACTATGCACGACCAAGTAGAGCTTTTTTTTCGTCGGCTCAAAACTGTCCTGTTCGGTGTCGGCGCCATCGGGCACGGCGGCTTCTTGCTTCGCAGGTGGGGTGTTTTTTTGCTCCGCAACGGGTGGCTGGCTTGGGTTGTCTTCTGAAGGAGTGGCCGTTGTTGGTGTTTCGGCGGGCGCCGTTCCAGCATCACCTTTTTCAGGGAAAGTCGGCTTCACGTTCACCCGCTCCGGCACGTCAGCGATTGGCTTCTGCTGTTGCCCCCCAAAGATATTGTAGAGCGCCAAGGCAATCAAAATGGCCAGCAACAACACTGCCCACGGCAAAATCTTCATCTGCAAAGAAGCTGGCGATTCATCCACTTTGATGGCCGCTACCTCGGCTGGCTCAAACATGGATTCAGCAACGGTAGGCTTGGGAAGAGGAGGCGCCACTTTCGGTTTTTCCCGCACCAGCGGCTGGAAATTCACGGTGGGCAGGCCAAATGAATCAGCATTGAAATTGGTGCCTTCGGGCATGAACCGGATTTTCTGCTCGTAGTCCTGGTACAGCCGTCCGACTTTCGGAATCTCGTAAATCTCCCGCCGTTCCAGTGTTTCCCGCACATTGCTCACATATCGTTGAACCATGTCCTCGGCCTCTTGGTAGGTGCTCAAATTATGTTTTTGCAGGTACTGCACGAGCAGGCCATCGTTCAGCACCAAGTTCGGATTGAAGTCCAATTTGGCGGCAGGCGGGGTAATGATGTCCTGTACATAGTCCACTGTGGCGGAGCCGGAAGCAGCGGTGAAGCCGCCAAGACCGGGCACTATCACAGCGGTCTTTTCGAATAGCAGTTCTTGAATGGCTTTGTTAACGTCGGTCGTCATACGAGTTGGTTGTTGTTGACTGGTGTTGCTGGTTTAACGGCCAAAGTTAGGAATTTTTTTATTTGATTATAAAAAGCTGTGAATCAGGTTTTTAAATAGGTATCTTCATCTCAATTTTTAAACTTCTTAATTGTACAACCTCCTTAACCTCATTCTTCAGAATAAAATTGTCAGTGCTATTTTAGAATATTTTCAGATTGATAATGTGGTGTAAAACAGTCTTCCAAAGAATCTGTTTAATTTGCCGCCTGACCAGCTCAACTGCCTGGCACTTTGGTTTTTCTCCGAAAATCCTAATTGAAATCATCAAGTAATTACAGCAAAAATGGACAATACACACACATCCGAGTATCAATTTGGCATGATTGGCCTAGGCACCATGGGCCGAAACCTGCTGCTTAACATGGCCGACCACGGCGTCGCAGTGGCGGGTTACGATAAAAATGCCGACCAAATCACCCTGCTCGAAAAAGGCGGCGAGGGCAAAAAAGTGAAGGGCTTCACCGACTTGAACCAGTTCATCCAAAGCCTTAAAGCACCCAGAGTGGTGATGATGCTCGTGCCTGCTGGCCCCATCGTGGACAGTGTCATCGCCGATTTGACACCGCTGCTGGACAAGGGCGACCTCATCATTGACGGCGGCAATTCCAAGTTCACCGACACTGAGCGGCGGGCTAAGGAACTGGAAGCCATCGGCCTGCACTTCTTCGGCATGGGCATTTCGGGGGGAGAAGAAGGCGCAAGGCGTGGGCCGAGCATGATGCCCGGCGGCGACAAGGATGCCTACCAGCACGTCAAGCCTATTTTTGAGAAAATAGCGGCGAAGGTGAACGGGGAACCATGCGTCACGTATATCGGGCCGGGTGCATCGGGGCATTTTGTGAAAATGGTACACAATGGCATCGAATATGCCATTATGCAATTGTTGGCGGAGACGTATGATTTGATGAAAAATGGGCAGCAATTGAATAATGAAGCCATTCACACTGTTTTTAAAGACTGGAACAATGGTCGTTTGCAGTCTTTTTTAATGGAAATTACCCGTGATATATTTGCCTATAAAGACCCCAATACTTCGCAGTATTTATTGGATGAAATAAAAGACCAAGCCAAATCAAAAGGCACGGGAAAGTGGACTTCCCAGTTTGCGATGGATTTGCAATCGCCCATTCCAGCCATTGACGTGGCAGTTTCCATGCGGGATTTGTCGAAATACAAAGCACTGCGTTTGCAATTGGCAGATAAATACCCGAATGATAACCCTGGCCAACCATTATCCGATAATACTTCAGATTATTTGATTAAACTGGAACAGTCGTTTTATTTCGCCATGACGGCGATATATGCCCAGGGTATGCACCTGCTTTACTTGGCTTCGGTGGAATATAAATATGAGTTGCAACTGGCTGAAATCGCCAAGATATGGCGGGGGGGCTGCATCATCCGCTCCAAATTCTTGGAGGATATTTTCGCTGCATTTGAAAAAGATAAAACGCTGGAACATCTGTTTTTGGATGAAAATATTCAATCCTTGATAAAGGCAAACCTGCAAAGTGCCCGCACGGTGATAACCGGAGCCATGAGCCAAGGTTTTTCAGTACCCGTTTTCTCCGCTTCGCTCAACTATTTCGATGCACTTCGCACCGGGCGAATGCCAACCAATTTGATTCAGGCGCAACGGGATTATTTCGGAGCGCACACGTATGAATTAGTGGGAAAGGAGGGCGTTTTTCACACGCAGTGGATTGCAAAACCGTGAAAGTAAAGTGCCACTTAACTCCACCGAAATGGAGTTCGGGGGCGTATTAATCGCCATTTTTTAAAGAATAAAAATTGCAATGCAAAACATACAATCAGCACCCGTCATTTTTATTATTTTCGGTGGAACCGGCGATTTAAATTGGCGGAAAATAAACCCGGCACTCTACAATTTATTTCTGGACAAATGGATGCCGGAGCAATTTGCCATCATCGGCACTGGCCGCACGGAATATTCCGACAAGGACTTCAGGAAAAAACTGTTGGAAGGCGTCAATAAATTTTCTCGCAAGGGAGAAGCAGAGAAAACCGCTTGGGAAAAATACGCCAACAATATCACCTACCAATCTGCTGACATCAATGACAGCAAGGCTTATCAGGAATTGGCGACCAAAATAGGTGCGCTAAAAAAAGACTGGGGAAAGGAGCCTGTCGTCATATTTTATATGGCGGTCGCATCCGATTTTTTCCCGGTCATTGCAGAGAATATCAAGAAAAACAAGCTGGCGCAGCATGCCGACAAGGCCCGAATTGTCATCGAAAAACCGTTCGGTACTGACTTGGAAACTGCCAAATCACTCAACAAACTGCTGTGCGATATTTTTGACGAAAAACAGATATACCGCATTGACCATTATCTGGGAAAAGAAACCGTGCAGAATATATTGGCCTTCCGTTTTGCCAACTCCATATTGGAGCCGATATGGAACCGCAATTATATACAGCATGTGCAGATTTCAGTGGCGGAACAACTCGGCGTTGGCGGTCGGGGCGGATATTATGAAGGCTCCGGTGCCTTGCGGGATATGGTGCAGAACCATGTTTTGCAACTGCTTTGCCTGATCGCCATGGAAACGCCCATTAATTTTCAGGCAGACGAAGTGCGCAACCGCAAGGTGGACGTGCTGCGCTCCATGCGTCCATTTAAACCAGAAGATATAAAAAGAAACGCCGTGCGGGGCCAATATGGCGAAGGCTGGATTGAGGGCGAAAAAGTGCCCGGCTACCGGGAAGAAACCAGCGTGGACCCACATTCCAACACTGAAACCTTTGCTGCACTCAAGTTTTTTGTGGACAATTGGCGTTGGGACGGTGTGCCTTTTTATGTGCGCACGGGCAAGCGGCTGCACCAGTCTGCTTCCATTATTTCCATCCAGTTTCGGGATGTGCCGCACAAGGTTTTCCCAGAGGAAGCCATTGACAATTGGCGACAGAACCGCCTGATTATCAGCATTCAACCGGAGATGAGCATCCGCCTGCAGGTACAGGCAAAGCGCCCCGGGCTGGACATGGTGCTGAACACCGTGGACATGGTTTTCAACTACGACGAGGCCTACGGCAAAGAG
The DNA here is from genome assembly GCA_041752395.1 of Saprospiraceae bacterium. GTDB lineage: Bacteria > Bacteroidota > Bacteroidia > Chitinophagales > Saprospiraceae > UBA6168. The sequence continues at coordinate 30,608 of JBGSWN010000244.1, forward strand.
ACGCCCGAAGCTTATGAGACCCTGCTGCTCGACACCATCATGGGCGACCAGACTCTCTTCATGCGGGGCGACCAAGTGGAAGCTGCTTGGGAATTGTTGATGCCAGTGCTTCATTCCTGGGAAACGAAGCCGAGCCTCGATTTCCCCAATTACAACGCCGATTCATGGGGGCCGGAAATTGCCGAAGCGCTGATAGCCAGGGACGGATTTCACTGGTTTGCCCTGCCTTCCACCCCTAAAACAGCAAAAAAATGAAGTTCCATATTTACAATTCAACCGAGGAGTTATTATTTGCTTATGCCATGTATTTTATCCGGCAAGCAGCCAGCTATGTCGCTGCAAATGGCCGTTTCAACGTGGTATTATCGGGAGGCAGTTCACCAAAGCGGGTTTATGAGATACTGGCCTCACCAAATTTTAAGGACCAAGTTGATTGGGACAAGGTCTATTTTTTCTTTGGTGACGAGCGGCATGTGCCCGCCGATGATGCCCGCAATAATGCGCTAATGGTAAATAAAGCGCTTTTTGCGCCTTTGGACATCGCCAAAAGCCATATTTTCAAGATGAATACTGCTTTACCGCCCGCCGAATGTGCGAAGGATTACATGGAAACCATTACCGCTTATTTTAAAGGAAACCCAATTATTTTTGACCTGATTTTATTGGGCTTGGGCGATAATGCTCACACCGCTTCATTGTTTCCATTTACGCCAGTAATAACTGAAGAAATGGCAACGGTAAAGGAAGTTTTTTTAAAAGAAGATGATGCTTATAGAATTACATTATCTGCGCCATTAATTAATCAAGCCAAACATATCGCCTTTTTGGTTTTTGGAAAAAACAAGGCTGAAGCGCTGGAGCAAGTCATCAATGGCGAGCGGAATGCCGATAAATACCCAGCTCAACTCATTTATCTCAAAAGCAAAGAGGTGCATTGGTTTCTGGATGGGGAAGCAGCGGAGCTATTATGAAATGAATAGAAATGGGTTATTCCCAAAATTGAAATCCACCCGCCATTTCTTTTCTGAAAAACATACAGCCCCGTATTGCATTAGCGGTATTTTTGCCAATTGTCAAATTAATTTGAATGAAGAAATACCGTTACACCGTACTTGTCCTCCTGCCCATTATCGCATTGCCGCTGTTGCTGTCCAACCTCACGTTGGCCAAGGACGAGGAAATTCAAAAGTTCCATTCTGACGCAGAACTCGCTCATTTTCAGATGGTTGTGCTGGATACCACCTTGCCGAAGGGCTACAGTTACCTCTTCGCTGGCAGTGGGGTTTGCCAAAAATGCCACGGCTATGATTCGCTAGGCGTGGCAAGCGTAGATGCCAATGGCAATGACGTGAACGTCGTGGACGACTGGCGGGCGACCATGATGGCCAACTCAGCCAAAGACCCCTTTTGGCGGGCAAAGGTGAGCCACGAAGTGCTGCTTTACCCCGAACATAAAGTTGAAATTGAGGATAAATGCACCGCTTGCCATGCCCCGATGGGCCATTTCGACGCCAAGCACCTTGGTGCCCTCCACTACGGCATCGAGGACATGGTCGGCGATTCGCTGGCGCTCGACGGGGTGTCCTGCCTGGCTTGCCACATGATCGAGCAGGTTGGCATGGGCACGAAGTTCAGTGGGCTGCTCACTTTCGATACTTTTCGGACGGTTTATGGGCCATATATGTCGCCGCTGGTAAGCCCGATGCTGACCGAGACTGGCTACAAACCCAAGTTTTCGGAGAAAATGTCGAAATCAGAAGCCTGTGCCACTTGCCACACACTCATCACCGAAACGCTTGATTATCAGGGGAATATCACTGGAAACAAGTTTGTGGAACAGGCCACTTACCACGAATGGCTGAACTCCGCCTACAACGACACCATAGCCTGCCAAGGCTGTCACATGCCCAGCCTCGACAAATGGCCTGTGCACATCGTGACGGGAGCGATGACCGAGCCTCGCAACCCATTTTTCCTCCATGAACTCGTTGGTGGAAACGTGACGATGCTCGGTCTGCTGCGGGACAACGTGGAGGCGCTCGGCCTCACGGCAGGGCCTTCGCAGTTTCAGGATGTAATAAGTAAAACGACCGATTTGCTCCAAAACAGAACCCTGCTCCTCGATTTGCAACTGTTGGAACGGACAACGGATACCGCCAAATTTGCCCTAAAACTCACTAACCTCGCTGGGCATAAATTCCCGTCAGGCTACCCGTCACGGCGGGCGTTCATCCAGTTTGTGGTGAAAACAGAGGCTGGCGACACGGTCTTTATTTCGGGAAAAATGGATGGTAATTATGAAGTACTGGGGCAAAACCCAAGTTACGAGCCTCATTATCAAACAATTAGCTCGGAGGATGAAGTGCAGATTTATGAAATGGTGTTGGGTGATGTAAACAACGACGTGACCACTGTGCTCACAAGGGCCGACCATTCCATCAAGGACAATCGCTTGCCGCCAAAGGGGTTTACGCAATCGCACCCAAATTATGACACGACCCTGATAGCTGGGAATGCACTTACCGACCCCGATTTTAACCAAGAGAACGGGGCGGAAGGTTCAGGCACGGACATGGTCTATTTTCATGTGCCGATGAACGGCGAAAAGACCTTGCTCCTGGTGACAGCCAACGTTTTTTACCAGCCTACCCCACCGAAATGGATGCTCGAAATGTTCAGCGAAACCTCGCCGGAAATCGAGACCTTCCGGCCCATGTTCGCAGCGGCAGACCGTGCGCCAGTGCTGGTTCGCTCCGCAAATATCATGGTGGACCCCATCATCAGTGGGGTGAAAAATCGCAGCCAAGAAACCTTCGTTCAAATTTATCCAAACCCAACCTCGGATGGGCGTTTGTACGTCAAATCAATTGCGGAGCACGAGGCCCGTGTCTTTGACCTGAAAGGTCGGCAAGTGGCATTTTTGCGAAGCAAAACAGGAAATTATGAAATAAACCTACCGGGCAGTGGCGTCTTTTTGGTGAAATTTAGTGGTCGGAACGGGCAGGTGCAAACGGAAAAAATCATCGTCAAATAGCAAATCAGAACATTATGAAAAATCGAGTACTCCCTATCTTCTTGCTCCTTTTTGCCTTCGGTAAAATGGCTGCACAAACGCCCGTCGTGCTGGTTCAAACCAACAACCTGCTCAACAGCATCCTCGGATTTTCCTACAACGACTGCGTGGTGGACATGAACAATGACCAACTCGACGACGTGGTTCGGGTGACGGACAACGGCATGTTCATTGATTACCAACAACTCGACGGCAGTTTTACGCAGTCTTTTTTTGGGCTAAATATCGTGAACACACCCGATTGGAGCATCTGCTCCGGCGATTTGGACAACAACGGCTTCAATGATTTGCTCTTCGGCAATTCCAGCGGCGTTTCCTTCGTCATGGCAAATGCCAATGGGACGGGTTACAGTGAATACGTAAAACCGGAATACATTTTTAGCCAGCGCTCCACCATGTCGGACATTGACAACGACGGTGATCTGGACGCCTTTGTCTGCCACGATGTGGACCAGTCGCACCCCTACCGCAACGATGGGAACGGCAACATGACCCTCGACCAGAGCCTCATCGTCACGGCTGACCGCCCCGGCAACTATGCCGCCATTTGGACGGATTATGACAATGATGGCGACAATGACCTGTACATCACGAAGTGCAAAGGCGGCGCATCTCCCGGCGATATTGACCGTACCAATTTGCTCTATCAAAACAATGGCGACGGCACTTTCACGGAGGTAGGCGCACTGGCTGGGTTGGATGACAATGCACAGTCTTGGGCCACTGTTTTCGAGGATTTTGACAATGACGGCGACTTCGATGCCTTCATCGTCAACCACGATTTTAAGAACCGTTTTTTTCTGAACAACGGCGACGGCACCTTCGCCGACATCGTCCTCACAACTGGCATCAATCCAAATGACCTTGGCGCTTGGGAAAATGTTTCTGGCGATTTCAACAACGATGGGTGGATGGACATCCTCTCGGAAATGGGCACTCGGCTTTACCTCAACAAAGGTGATTTGACTTTTACAGGCCAAGGCTCGCCTATATCTGGCGGCGGGATTGGCGATTTAAACAACGATGGATTTTTGGATGTCGTGTCAGGAAGCTCGGTTTACCTCAATGCTGGCAATGCAAATAACTGGCTGAAAATCAACACGATAGGTACTGCCAGCAACCGGAACGGCATAGGTTCGAGGGTGGAGCTTTATGGTGTTTGGGGAAAACAAATCAGGGAAGTGCGGAGCGGCCAGAGTTTCAGCCCGATGAGCTCGCTGCTCACGTATTTTGGGATTGGACAGGCCAACGAAATTGATTCGGTGGTGGTAAAATGGCCTTCGGGAATTCGGACTGTGATCGCAAATCCCGCCATCAACTCAACCGTCAATGTTCCCGAAGCGAACTGTATTTTGGCACAAACTCAAATCACATTAAACGGCGATACCGAGATTTGTCCGGGTGAAACGGTCGTGCTTTCATTGCCAGATGGGTTCAGCTACGAATGGTCAAATTCTGCCGCTTCGCAAACACTAACCGTCTCAACATCAGGCAATTACAGCGCCGTCCTCACGAATGCTGATGGTTGTATTTCCTTCACAAACACCGTTCAAGTGAATGTAGTGCAGGAAATTGTCCCATTTATTTCCGCCGCAGGCGAAACCAAATTTTGCATAGGCGGCTCCGTGGTTTTGACGGCCACAGGAGGTGAAAATCCGGTTTGGTCAACCGGGGAAACAGGCACCAGCATCACCGTATCAACTCCCGGCGAATATGCCGTGTCCACCGATGCGGTCTGCTCAAACGACCCGATTACCTCTGTTTCCATCCCCGTTGAAGTGCTTAATGTGGATGAACCAGTTGTGACCGGCGCTACTATTGCCCCCGGTGACTCGGTGCAGCTTACTGCTACTGGCTCCAACCTCCAATGGTACGATGAGCCGATAAACGGCATCCTGATTGGCACTGGCAATACTTTTCAAACGCCAATGCTCGACCAAACGACCATATATTATGTGGAGTCGCATGAGTTGTTTCCGGGTGAAATCCAGTTTGGCGGGAAGGCAGATAATAGTGGTGCAGGGGGCATGCCAACGCAAGGTTCCTATAATTTATTCAATGTTTGGGAGCCGTTCACTTTGCGCAGCGTGACCGTATATGTGCCGAATACGGCTGCGGCTGGCCTGCGAACCATCCAATTATACGATGGCACTGGCGTGCTTTTGGACGAAAACATCTTTGACTTAAATGCTGGCACACATGAACTTACTTTAGATTTTGAGATTCCTGTCGGCAATAATTTATCCCTTCGTTGCTTGCAAAACAACTTATTCCGCAACACCAATGCAAGCACCGTATTCCCGTATGCCATAGGCGATTGGGGTGAAATAACCAACGATGCCTTGGGCAACCAGTATTACTATTATTTCTTCAATTGGCAGGTGCAGGCGAAAAGCTATGAATGTGTTTCCGACAGGATACCAGCAACGGTAGGTGTCTCCCCTTCTTCGGAGGTGGTCCCTGAATTAGGAAATATGGTTTTGGCTCCCAACCCAGCTTCAGGAACGGTGCGGGTGGAGATAGCTGGCAAAGCAGATTTGCTTCGGATTTTGGACATAACAGGTGTTGAGCTTTACCGAAGGGAAACCAATGGAAATGAATCCGTTCAGATTTCGGTCAGCAGCTTTGCAGCAGGCATATACCAAGTTGTTTTGCAAACTGAGCATGGCACTAGGGCAAAGAAATTGGTCGTAAAATAAGGTTTACCTAAGAGCTTGTTTGGGATTTGGTGCTTGAGCTAAAAACGAGAAATTTTTTGTCAGTTTTTTAGCTTTTTGAAGAAGAATAGCGGGGCTACTTGACTGAAAAAAGGTAGAAAAGTGGCAAAAAATAGCCGTTTTGAGCCAAGTGACCAAATCCCAAACAAGCTCTAAATAAAAAAGGGCATTGACTGCTCGTCAATGCCCACACTTGGTGAATTATGTTAATAGTTATTGTTTTAAAAATTTGCCGTTCTGCAGGGTCTTGCCATCCTTCTCATACTTTATCAAGTAGAACCCTGATGAAAGCCCGCTTACGTTTAAGGTGAGTTCCTGCTTTTGCCCTCGCTTAATTTCGCCTATCGAAACGCCATTCATGGTGAAAAGTCGAATCGTTCCACCTTCCATCGCTGGGTCCAAGAATTTCACTGTAATCCATTCATAGGCTGGCGTTGGGTAGAGTTTGAAATGTTCTGTAGCATTTTTCAAATCCCTAACCGCAGAAGTCTGCTGAGTGGTATCGCCCGGAGGCGTAATGATAGTCGTGTCCTGTGTCGTCGTATCACCCGGAGGAGTGATGATGGTTGTGTCCTGTGTGGTAGTGTCGCCCGGAGGGGTGATAATCGTGGTATCCTGTGTGGTCGTGTCGCCTGGTGGCGTAACGATGGTAGTATCCTGCGTGGTGGTATCCTGTGGCGGATTGTTGGTGCAGGTGAACGAACTTCCCGTATAGTTTCCTCCATACGTATATAGACCCAAGGGCTGCACCCCAAAATCGAGAATGGTAAGTTCATTGCCAGGGTTTGAGCTTGCCGAGTTCGGCAAATGGTCAAATGGGTCCACGCCATTCAAGATAAGCGTTGGAGCAACCGTTGAACTACCGGAAAGCTTAAAGGTAAATAAAAGGGTTTCAGTATCGGGTTGATAGATGATTTGTGGGACATCGGCGAGAAAACCCATGGAAACGTAAATCTTGCCCGGGGCTTCAGATGGGTTTTGCACCATGGCATTTTGAGACCAAGTACCTGCAACGGCAGTTAAACTGGAAAAAGTCATGCCAGCTGAATAAATAATAGTGACCTGCCCCGAGCCTGTGATGGTATTGCCACTGGGCATGATATTGTCGCAAACCTTCGCATAAACGCCGTAGGTATTTGCTGCACTAGAAATGGCTTCAACCTTTAAATGGACTTGAGCACTTGCGAAATTCACTGCTGTTATCAAAACAGCAAAGAGGAAGAGTTGGCGAACTTTGTTCATTCGTTCAAGTTTTTGTTTGTTCAGAAAAATTGTACTGGTGAAAAGCGAAAGGGAAGCAAGCAACGGTTTTGCAATCTCTGTGCCATTTCTGAAATAAGGCTGCAACAATTGGGTGGCCACAAAATTTATGATGGTTTCGGGAGGTTTTTTTTCAAAAAAAATGATAAAAATTCTGTGGAATAAAAAATGGAGCATTTCTATTTTGGTAAAATAATTTTCTCTAAAACTGACAAAATTCCAAATACTTGCAAATTTTTTTAACGAAAGGCTGTATTCCAAAGGAATGAACACCAACATAACCGATTGAATTTCAAGGAGATAAGCTTGAATTTTCACTATAAATACTTACCTTTGCGGCGCAAAACAGAAAACGGTTCTCAGACCATTGAAATTGATAAAAAAAGGCCCGGCTGCAAACATTTTTGCCAAACACTACATAACGCAAGCAGTCAACAAAACTTACCGGCCAAAAAATACCTGACAAATACAACCACTCAAATAATATTCACGTACTACCATCATTCACAAACCATTTTTTACTTATGTCAACCATGTTGAAAAAAGATTTTTCCAAGACGAAACCTGTCTGCAAGGTTACTTTCACCCTGCCACTCGAAGCTGCCCAAGGCGGTAAAGAAGTGCGCATCCTCGGCGACTTCAACGAATGGAGCTGGGACAAGGGCTACAAAATGAAAGCTCAAAAAGCAGAATTCACTACTGAAGTTGAACTGGCCGCTGGCAAACAGTACCAGTTCCGTTACCTGATTGACAACCACATCTGGGAAAACGACTGGAACGCCGACGGTTATGAAGTTTCACCTTTTGGCGGTTACAATTCCGTACTTTCCCTGAAGGAAGTAGCTGCCGCTGCTACAGCGAAAGCTGCCGCAACAGCACCGAAAGCAGTTGCTAAACCTGCTGCTGAAACGAAAACTGCTGCGCCTAAAGCTGCTGCAAAGCCAGTTGCGAAGGTTGCTGCACCTAAAGCAGTTGCGAAGCCAGTTGCGGAGGTTGCTGCACCTAAAGCAGTTGCAAAGCCAGCCGTAGTCGCTGCTCCAAAAGCAGTTGCTAAAGCTGTCGTAGCTGATGACCTGACGAAAATCGAAGGCATCGGCCCGAAAATCGCCGAGCTTTTGAAAGCTGCTGGCATCGTTACTTTCGCCAAATTGGCGGACACCAAAGCCGCTACCGTCAAGGGCATCCTTGATGCTGCTGGCAAGCGCTACCAAATGCACGACCCAAGCACTTGGGCCAATCAGTCCAAACTTGCCGCCACTGGCGACTGGGCTAAACTGACCAAGCTCCAGGACAGCTTGAAAGGTGGCAAGAAATAATCTTCGCCCAACCGCATTTCCAAAAATAGGCCACAGCATTGGCCATTCCGACAGCGCCCCTAACAGGGCGCTGTTTTTATTTTTATAAGTCCATGATTTAGGTTTCTCAAAACAGCCTCCAAGGGCCCTGCAATCAATATTACCGTAATTTGTAGCTTCGCAAAACAGGTAATCTGGACTTACATCTGTTGTGTTCCAAAAATCAAGTTGCTAATATGCACTTCAACACCACACTCCAAAACTTCCACTCCGCACTCTGGAGCTTCCACATCGTCGTCTCGGACGAACAAGCCAAGCCTTTCATCGAAGGCAACGACCGTCGGGTCATTTGCATCTTGAACGGAAACCTGGAATTTCAGTGCGCATTGATGCCCAAAGGCGATGGCCATTTTTTCATCAATATCAACAAAAAGATAAGGGAAAAAGGGAAGCTGCAAGAAGGCAGCCAAGTGGAGGTTTTGCTTCGCAAAGATGACAGTGAGTTCGGCCTGCCCATGCCCGAAGAATTGGCCGAAGTGCTGAAGCAGGACGAAGCAGGCAACCGCTACTTCCAAGCGCTTACCCCCGGCAAACAGCGCAACCTCCTCTATATTTCTGGCCAACCGAAAACCTCGGAGGTACGCTTGAAACGGGCACTGGTGCTGATTGAGCATTTGAAAGTAAACAATGGAAAAATAAATTTCAAGCAACTGGGGCTCGATTTAAAGGATGCCAACCAATCGGACTATTAGGAGAATTTTTTCTTCCCAAATACATTCAAAAATTTTGTGCCCGATGCCTACCTTTGCACCCATTTTCAATATCCGGGCTTTCGCCTAGTTTGTCCCTTTAAACAATCAAGCAATACAACAATTCAACAATCCAACTCATGGGAAGAGCATTTGAATATCGCAAGGCAACTAAAATGAAGCGCTGGGCAGGCATGGCCAAGGCGTTCACTCGGGTAGGCAGGCAGATAGCCCTCGCCATTAAATCCGGCGGCGGCGACCCCAATTACAACCCCCGCCTGCGCATGGCCATCCAAAACGCCAAGGCTGCCAACATGCCAAAGGCCAATATTGACAACGCCATCAAAAAAGCCACTGCCAAGGATTCGGAAAACTACGAAGAGGTCATCTACGAAGGCTATGCCCCACATGGCATTGCCGTTTTGGTGGAAACCGCTACCGACAACCCGACCCGTACCGTGGCCAACGTCCGCCATGTATTTTCAAAATATGGCGGCTCGCTCGGCACTTCTGGCTCGGTGAGCTACATGTTTGCTCACAAGGCGATTTTTGCCGTAAACAAGGTTGACATAGCCGAACGTGACGAGTTCGAATTGGAAATGATTGACGCTGGCTTGGAGGAAATTCGGGAAGAAGATGACCAATACCTGCTCATCGCCGACTTCAGCGACTTCGGCACACTCAACAAAGCCTTGGAAGACAAAAGCATCGAATTTCAAGAATCACGCTTCGATTGGGTACCTTCCATGCAGAAAAAACTCACCGATGAAGAGGTGGAAGAAGTCATCAAATTAATTGAAAAAATGGAGGAAGACGACGATGTGCAGAACGTTTTCCATACGATGGACATGAGTGAATAATTGAGAATTAATAATGGAGAATTGAAAATTAGGCTTCGTGCATTTTCAATTCTCCATTTTCAATTCTCAATTCCTCACCACCCCCACCGGCAGCCGACCATCATATTTCCCCGTCAAAACAGGCGTCTGGGCCCCAGCCGTGTAGCGGCTAACTTTCAAATTCACAAAGTCGAACAACTCTTGGATGGACACGATTTTGTCGTGGTCGGCATCCGCTTCGCCCTTTAAGCCACGGATAAGAAAATGGCTGAATACCCCTGACCGCAAGCCCGAATCTTCCAGCGAAACTTCCGCCCCTTTTGACGACATGAAAAGCGCCATGCCGCTGTCGCAATTCTCGAAAGCCTTGTAGTACTTGTTGAGCATATCGCCCACCGAAGGCCCTTTGGCCGCCAGCATATCGGGTGCAAATTCCCCACCAATCAACGAGCCAGAGTGGCAGGCATCGCCCATTACCAGCTTCTGTCGGGCATGGCTTTGCTCCAAAATATGCCGGATATCCGAATGCTCCAACCTGTGGCCATAGCCATCAAAATCTGCGGGAACAAATGCCCCCTCGACGCCATGGCCAGAAAAATAAAACACCACCACATCGTTCTCATCTGCTTGTAGGAAAACACCTCGCATTGTCTCCAAAATATTATCACGGGTAGCATTGTCGTCCACAAGCACCTTCAGTTGATTGTCGGGCAGCGCACCACCTTCGGGGCTTTTTAAGAAGGCGTAAAACTGATAAGCATCATCGTCGGTGTAGTGCAAAGATGGCATGTGGTCGTAGGTGGCAACGCCCACCACCACGGCCCAAACCTTCACCGTCGGGTCATAAACGGGCGCCGGGTAAGTAGATTTTATGCTAATATCATCGTCCGTTGAGGCAGCTTCGCTGGGCATATCGGTGGTAGTGCGGCGCACCTTGCCGTTCACCCAATCGCCAGGATTTGCCGAGCCATTTTCATCGTAAAAAATGCCAGCGCCGTGCTTCTGGTTGTCGGCCCATTGGCCTTTGTATTTAGCGCCGTCATGGTAAAACATGGTGCCGGGGCCATTGAATTTCCCGTCCATGAAATTGCCCTCGTAACGGTCGCCTGTGTGGAAGGAATAAATGCCCAAGCCCGCTTGTTTGTTGGCTTGCCAGTTGCCATCGTAAACATCGCCGTTGGCATACTTCATGAGCCCTTTTCCGTGAAATTGATTGCGTTGGAATTGCCCCAAATACTCGTGGCCTTCGGCGTAAGTAAACTTGCCTTCTCCTTGCTGGTAGTTGTCCTCCCAATCTCCCATGTATTTATTGCCATTGACGCAGTAGAGGATGCCCTTGCCGTTCGGTTTGCCAGCCCGGAAGTCGCCCATGTACTTGTTTCCATTGGGGAAAACATAAGTGCCGTAGCCGTTCGAGCAGTCGCCCGTTAGGCAGCCTGCAGGCTCAGTCGGGTTGTTTTTGGTAAAAAAATGGCTGTCAGCACGGTTGGCGGAAGCCGAGATGGATGAAAGGAGGGCGAACCCTGTCAACACTGCCCATTGCATTAGATTCCTCATTATTCCGGGTTTTACTTTTGAAAGAAAAAAAATTTGCAAACAAGTAGCAGTGTTGCATCAGGTGATGTTAACGAAGTTAGGAAATAAGGAATTTGGAAATTTGAACGGTCAGGGCAAGTAGCTGGGCAGCTCGTTTTGCTGTTTGTTTTCTTTCAAACGTAAAGCCCCGTGGGACTTATTTTATGATGATTTTTTTTTACGAGAAAAAAAATCCGAACGGGTATTTTCGACAACTCATTGGTTTAAAAAGGATTGGCTATTTTTGCCCCGCAACAAAATTATTTTCATCATTAAAATTCAGCTCCAATGGTTAAGCATTTCATTTTTGTATCCCTCATCGCAAGTTTCTTCATGGCATGTGGCAGCGAGCAGCCCGCTGATACTACTGTTCAAACCGGCCAACCACAAACCTTTGGCGATGCCATCACCACCGACGGCGCCGTTTCCATGGCAGAGATGGTCGGCAAATTGCAGGGCGTGGATTCCGTGGCAGTAAAGGTCAAAGGCAAGGTCGAGTCCGTCTGCCAAGTGAAAGGCTGCTGGGTCAACCTCCACGACGACCAAGCGGGTGACGTTTTCGTCAAGTTCAAGGACTACGCTTTTTTCCTCCCAAAAGACATCGCCGGCCGGGAAGTCGTGATGGATGGCTATGCTTTTCGTGAAAAAACTTCAGTCGAAGACCTCAAGCATTTCGCCGAGGACGAAGGCAAATCGAAAGAAGAAATCGAGGCCATTACTGAGCCAAAAGAAGAACTGAAATTCATGGCAAGTGGCGTGTTATTGCTGCCAGATGACAAGAAATAAGCTTCGAGCCTTGAGTTTCGAGTTTCGAGCCAACCACTCGCAGCTCGAAACTCGCAGCTTGAAGCTCGCAGCTAATGAAAAACTGGCCCATTCACATCACCCTCCTGCTTCTGCCCTGTCTCGGTTTTTCGCAAGAAGACCAGACAGTGGACAGCCTGTTGGGAGTGCTGAAAAAGGCCAGTCCAGACACCAATCGGGTCAATTTACTCAACGACATCGCTTGGGAACTCAAATTTGATGACCCCAAAACCGCCAATCTCCACCTCGATTCCGCACTCGTACTTTCCAAGAAATTAGGTTTTAAAAAAGGCGAAGGCAACGCCCTCAACTACCGGGGCGTGGTCGCCGACATCCACGGCGAGAGCGACGTGGCCATTGATTTTTTTCAAAAAAGCATGGCCGTCCGGCAAGATTTGGGCGATAGAAAAGGCGTCGCTTCCCTCCTCAACAACATCGCCAACGTCAAGGAAAACAAGGGCGATTTTATCGGGGCCTTGGAGGGTTACCAAAAATCCATGAAGGTTCGGGAGGAGCTTGGCGATACCGCTCGGGCCGTTCGAGCGCATTACAATATCGCCAACGTGCTGGAGAAATTGGGCGACTATCCCGAGGCGCTGGACAACGTGTTTTTTTACCTCGAAAACACAGATGCCAACGAGGATGCCGAGGGCGTGGCCAATGCCTGGAACATCGTCGGGAACATCCGAACCGAAACCGACCGCTACGCAGAAGCGCTCCAAGCCTACCAAAAAGCACTGGATTTGCACAAAAAACTAGGCAACGAATGGCAGCAGGCCAGCGTCCTCACGAACATCGCCAACCTCAGCGATACGCAGGCCGAAGACCTGATGGACAAGGACATTCTGGCGGACAGCGTGCGGGGTTTTTATGAAAATGCCATCCGAATATTCAAGGAAGCACTGCTCATTCGGGAGCGGCTGGAAGACCAGAGCGGGCAAGCGGAAATCTTCAACAACCTAGGTTATGTGCTTAAGAATTTCGGCAGTTTTTATGAAAAAAAAGGTGACGAAGCGCTGGCAAAAAAGACTTGGGCACAGACGGAAGATTACTTCGCCCGCTCCCTGAAAATCCGGCAGGAACTGGGTGAAAAAGCGGGTATCATGGAGGTTTTCAACGGCATCGCCGATGTGCGCCGTCGCCAAAAACGCTACCCCGAAGCACTGGATTATACGCAGCGCTACTACGCCATTGCGCAAGAAATAAATGACAAAAAATACCAGCAAAGTGGCCTGAAGGACTTCGCCCGGATTTACTCCAAAATGGGCAATTTCGAGGAGGCGTACAAGTACCGGGTGCAGTACGATGAGCTTCGATACTCAACTTTCACGGAGGAGCGGCTGGTGGCCGAACAGCGCCGGGAAGCCGTTTACACCGACAAGAAAAAAGAACAGGAAATCGAAAAGCAAAACCGGGAAATCGAATTGCAGGAGGCAAAATTGCGAAGCGAACGTACTTTCCGATATTCGCTTCTCGGCGGCGCAGCGCTGCTCAGTTTGCTGGCATTGACCTTGCTCCGAAGCAACCACACGGTGAAGCGGGAAAAGCAGCGTTCCGATGACCTGCTGTTGAACATCCTCCCCGCCAAAACCGCCGAAGAACTCAAGGCACACGGCAAGGCGAAGGCCCGCCGCTACGACTCCGTGACGGTGCTTTTTACGGACTTCAAATCCTTCACGACCATTGCGGAGCAAATACCTGCCGAGGCACTGGTGGCCGAGTTGGACGAGTGTTTTCGGGCTTTTGATGAAATCGTTGGGCGCTACGGCATCGAGAAAATCAAGACCATCGGCGATGCCTATTTCTGCGCAGCTGGCCTGCCCGAACCCACCACGACTCACCCCGAGGACATGGTGCGGGCTGCGCTGGAGATGCAGGTTTTTATGAAACAATTTGGCGAAAAACAGCGAGCCGCTGGCAAGCCCGTTTTCGTTTGCCGCATCGGCATCCACACGGGGCCAGTCGTGGCCGGGGTGGTGGGTCAGAAGAAATTCGCCTATGACATTTGGGGCGACACGGTGAACATGGGCGCCCGCATGGAGTCCAGCGGCGAGCCTGCGAAGGTGAATATCTCGGAGGCGACCTACTCGCTGGTGAAGGATAAATTCAAGTGCATCCCAAGGGGCAAGGTGGCGGCGAAGGGGAAGGGGGAGGTGGAGATGTATTTTGTGGAGGGGAAAAAGGCAGCATGACTACCAACCATAAAAACTATTGAGTTACACCTTACTCATTGCGCCTGCAACACAAAATAAATACTGTTAAATATTTTATCATGAAAAAACTCGCTTCGCTTGTGCTGTTTGGGCTTCTCGCAATGCCTTTTTTCCAAGCTCAAACACCTGTGGAACTGTCCCCTTCGCCAACTGAAAATGAAGAGGTTTTTAAAGTAGTGGAACAAACACCTGAGTTTCCAGACGGTGAAGCCGCTATGCTGAATTTCATTTATAGCAATATCCAATATCCCAAATTTGCAATAAAACAAAATGTGCAAGGCAAAGTATTGGTCAGATTTGTAGTTGAAAAGGACGGCTCTTTGGCAGATGGAGAAATTATCCACGACATTGGTGCTGGTTGTGGAGCAGAAGCCTTGCGGGTTGTCTATTCGATGCCAAAATGGTCCCCAGGCAAGCCTAGAGGTAGGCCAATTCGCACCCAATTTATTTTGACTGTGGAATTCATTCTAAAAAACGGCAAACCAATTAGGCCAACGCAATTAGTTTTGGAATCGAAGCATATCTCAGCTAAGTCTTATGATACAGTTCCTGATGAAAATGAAATTTTCAAATACGTGGAATACCCGCCTATGTTTGCTGGCTGTGAGGGCATAGAAGACTATTTTGAGCAGGAAAAATGCGCCAATGAAAAACTGCATAAATTTATCAACGATAAGCTCAAATATTCCAAAAAGGCAAAGCGAAATAAAATCGAAGGAACAGTCTATGTATCATTTATTATTGAAAAAGATGGCTCCATTTCCAACGCACAACTCCTAAGCGAAATTGGTAGTGGCTGTGGGGCGGAGGCCCTTCGGGTGATCGGCGCCATGCCCAAGTGGAACCCAGGAAAGCAACGGGGCAAACTCATCAGGTACTATTATGAAGTACCCATCAAATTCAAACTGGAATAGGTAGAGCCAATAGTTTTCCAACACCATTTTTCTTAAGAAAATTTTAACCTCTCAGGCAGCGAACGCCAACCCCTGTACGTATTGGTATTGGTTTAAAGAAATAGGCGTTATTTACATGCAGGCGGCTCCGTTTACTCTCACTAAAATGTAAACAAAATTCAGGAGCCGCCTTCATTTTTTCCTTTCCTGCATCCACTTCCATCCTTTCCTCGTTTCAAGTTTACCTTTGCACTGCTCGTAACTCAAAACTCAAAGCTTCTTGACTTTTACTTTTTTAGGCACCGGCACCTCCCAAGGCGTACCCATCATCGGCTGCAACTGCGAAGTCTGCACCTCCTCCGACCCACGGGACAATCGGCTACGCACCTCGCTGCTAGTTTCGCACGAAGGGAAAAACGTCGTGATTGACGCCGGGCCAGACTTCCGGCAGCAGATGTTGCGGGCCAAGGTTAAAAGCTTGGAAGCCGTCGTGCTGACCCACGAGCACAACGATCACATCATCGGCCTCGACGATGTGCGCCCCTTCAATTTCCTGCAAAACCGCCACATGCCGCTCTTCGGCACGGCCTCCGTCTTGGCGGAGGTGAAGCAGCGCTTTGCGTATATTTTTGCAGAAAACCCGTACCCCGGTGCGCCGATGATTCAACCCGTGGAAATCAACAACGATGAGGCTTTTCGAGTGGCGGGCATTCCGTTTCAACCCATCGAAGTGATGCACGGTGGGCTGCCTGTGACTGCCTTCCGCATCGGCGATTTCGCTTACATCACCGACATGAAGACCATTGCCGATGGGGAAAAACTGAAGCTGCGGGGTGTGAAAACCCTCGTCGTGAATGCCCTGCACCTCGATTGGCACCACTCGCATTTGAACCTCGAAGAAGCACTGGCTTTCATCGAAATCATCCAGCCGGAACAGGCGTACCTGACGCATCTTAGCCATCGGATGGGACTGCATGAGGAGCGCTCAAAGCTGCTGCCGAAGGGGGTGGGGCTGGCTTGGGATGGGCTGACTTTGCAAACTGACTAGACCTACCAAGTTATTAAAACTTGGAAAGTCTTTGCTAAGGAACCTGAAAGTTTACCTTTGCGCCCCTAAAATGCAGCGGTTACGTTTACTAATCTTCTGAAAGATTAGTAAACGTTGGAACTGCTAAAACGTAAAACAAAATGACCAACCAAGAAATATTGCAACAGCGCAGCGGCGCATCCTGCGAACTTTGCGGAGCAAAAGAAACGCTCGCAGCCTACACCGTCGCTCCGAAAGCTGGCGACAACGCCGATGAAATGGCCCTCCTTTGCGACACCTGCCGCAGCCAAATCGAAGACCCCACCACTGCCGATGAAAACCACTGGCGCTGCCTCAACGACAGCATGTGGAGCGAAGTACCCGCCGTAAAAGTGCTGGCCTACCGCATGCTCGACCACCTGCGCCCTGCGGGTTGGCCCGCCGAACTGATTGAAACGATGTACCTCGATGACGAGGAACTGGCTTGGGCAAAATCCGGCATCACCGCCACTGACCAAGACCCTGAACAAAAGCACGTGGACTGCAACGGCGTTGAATTGGAAAGCGGCGACACGGTCGTTTTGACAAAAGACCTCGACGTGAAAGGGGCCAGCTTTGCTGCCAAACGGGGCACTGCCGTCCGCAATATCCGCTTGGTGATGGACAATCCTGAGCAGATTGAAGGGAAGGTGAATGGGCAGACGATTGTGATTTTGACGAAGTATGTGAAGAAGTAATAAACTGTGAACAGTGAATGATGAACGGTGAATATGCCGCATCTATCGCTTATCCGCTATCTTCGCTTCATGCCGAAGCGCTATTCCCAACCCACCATAAAAGTCCCCCGCTTCGCCGAAGAAGCCGGCTTTTACACCACCCCGCAGCGGTCGGAGATGATGAGCCGCATCCGTGGGGCGAACACAAAGCCGGAGGTGGCGCTGCGCAAGGCTTTGTGGCATTTCGGCTACCGTTACCGCATCCACGACAAGCGACTGCCGGGCAAACCTGACCTCGTGTTTGCTAAGCAAAAAACCGTCGTCTTCGTGGATGGCGACTTCTGGCATGGCTTCGATTGGCGGCACAAACGGGAGAAAATAAAGTCCAACCCCGCCTTCTGGATTCCGAAAATCGAACGGAACATGCAGCGTGACCGGGAAGTGACCGCCCAACTGGAAGCCCTTGGCTGGCGGGTCGTGCGCATCTGGGAGCATGAACTAAAAAAGGCCGAGTTTGGGGCTACCGTAAACCGAATAGTGCAGCTACTTCAAGAAGCCAACAGGGAAATGGATTACCTACTAACTGACGACTGATGATTTACGACGCTCACTCTCTCACCCGCTCACCCGCTATCTCCTCCACCCGTTGCTTCTCATACTGCTCCCAATAATACCCCTTGTTTTGCAGCAGCTCCTCGTGCGTCCCTTCTTCCACAATGCAACCATCGCCGAGCACGATGATTTTATCAAATTCCAGCAGGGAATAAATGCGGTGGGTGATGATGATGGCCGTTTTGTCGGCGATGTCGCCGCCGAGGTAGCCGAGGATGCGCTTTTCCGTGTTGGTATCCACAGCGCTGAGGCAGTCGTCGAGGAGGACAATGTCGGGCTTTTTCAGCAGGGCACGGGCGATGCTTACCCGCTGTTTTTGGCCGCCGCTGAGGGTGACGCCTCGCTCGCCTACCACCGTCTCGAAGCCTTCCGGCAGTTCGGCGATTTCATCATAAATGGCGGCGTGTTTCGTGTAGGTTTCCACCTCGGCCTGTGTGGCATCGGGGCGACCAAAGCGGACGTTGTTGCTCACCGAATCGGAAAACAGGAACACATCCTGCGGCACGTAGCCGATTCGCTGGCGCAATTGGCGGAGGTTCTGCTGGCGGATGTCCAGGCCGTCCACCATTATTTTTCCTTCGGTAACATCGTAGAGCCGCACCAACAGGTCGGCGATGGTGGACTTCCCGCTGCCCGTCCGCCCGATGATGGCGAGTTTTTGGCCGGGTTTGAGTTTAAAGCTGATATTCCGAAGCGCAATGATGCCGGTGTCGGGGTAGGTGAAGGAAACGTCATCGAAAATGATTGACGATTGACGATTGACGATTGACGATTGGGGGAAGGGGATTGCGGATTGCGGATTGCGGATTGCGGATTGGGGGCCGTTGTTACTTGCCATTGACTGCCCACTGGACTGATTGACTGCCGAACTGGACTGCCCACTGCCCACTGTCGAACTGCCAACTGGATTTGCAATCTCCGGTTTTATTTCCAGGAACTCATTAATCCGTTTTTGTGAAGCGGCTGCTTGTTGGATGAGAGAGCTAATCCAGCCGAGGGAGGTGACGGGCCAAGTGAGCATGTTCACGTAGATGATGAACTCGGCAATATTACCCGTGGTGATAGTGCCCTTGGCCACTTGCAGGCCGCCGACATAGACGGTAATGATGGTGCTGAGGCCGATGAGCACGAGCATCACGGGCTGAAAAAGCGAGTCCACACGGGCCAGTTTCAGCGATTTGTCCATGTAGGCTTGGCTTTCGGCTTGGAAAAAATGGCCCATCGGTTTTTCCTGGGTGTAGCTTTTTACTACTCGAATCCCGCTGAAAACCTCCTGCGAAATACTGGTCAGTTTGGAAAGCTGTTGCTGGATTTTCGTGCTGTTTTTTGAAATCAAACTGCTCACGTAGTAAATGGAAATGGACAAAATGGGCAGCGGCAGCAGCGACCAAAGCGTGAGCGTGACGTTCACCCGCAGCATGGAGATAATGACGAGGGTGAACAGGGAAATCAGGTTGATGCCGTACAAAATGGCCGGGCCGAGGTACATCCGCACTTTCGAGACGTCCTCCATGACACGGGCCATGAGGTCGCCGGTGGCGTTTTTTTTGTAAAAAGCGAGGTGCAGTTCTTCGTAATGTTGGAAGATTTCCTTGCGCAAATCGTATTCAATCAGCCGGGACATGACGATGATGGTCTGGCGGACGAGGAACAGAAACCCGCCCATGAGGAGCGCCAAAATCAGGACGATGATGCCAAAATAGAGCAGCGTCTGTCCAAGGTGACTGTAAACCTCCGACTGCAATTTGAAGCCGTCGAATTGGTGGTACATCGAGATGTTTTCCACCACAAGGTCGAGCGCTTGGCGTATCATCTGGGGTTGCAGCGATTGGAAATAGTTGGAAATAAAAATAAAAAGAATGCCGAACAGCAAGCGCCTGCGGTATTTAACGAAGTATTTGTTGAGGTAAAAAAGATGTGTCATTTTAGTTCGACAGTTCGACAGTTGGCAGTTGGCAGTCAGTCTTGAAGTGGGCAGTTGTTAAGTCTTGTCCGTTTTTCACCGCACTTGACTACTTAACTGAGAACTAACTGCCCACTGCCCACTGTCGAACTGCCAACTAAAAAATTTTGGTTGGCAAAATTAGGTAAATATCTTTGTGCCGAACGATTTGGCAGCGACCAACTCGAAACTCACAACTCGAAACTCACAACTTTAATAAAATGCACCGGGAAATACACCAATGGCATAGTCCATCCCTCAACAAAAACATGGAAATCGGTATGTGGGGAAACTACGGTTTTGCCCTGCTCATGCTGCCCACTGCTGCTGCCGACTACCTCGAATACGAGCGTTTTCAGATGATGGACGTACTTGAAAACCAAATCAATTCTGGCAAATGCAAGGTGTTTTCCATCAACAGCATCAACTCGGAGAGCTGGCTGAACAATAAAATGCACCCCCGCCACAAGGCTATTCGCCACACGCAGTTCAATAGCTACGTCTATAACGAGGTGGTGCCTTTTATCAAAAGCAAAACCAGCCCTGATACGCCGATTTACATTACTGGCGCTTCGTTGGGTGCGCTGCATTCCGCCAATTTGTACTTCAAGCGCCCCGACCTGATTGATGGCGTCATCGCCATGAGCGGCCTGTACGAGCTTCAGGAATATACGGATGGTTACTATGACGACGACGTTTATTTCAACAGCCCCGTTTCGTACTTGCCGAACCTAAGCGACGAATATTTTCTTCCCATTTTGCGGAGCAAACAACACTGCCACATCGTGACGGGCAGTGGCGCCTACGAAAACCCCGAAGGTTCCAAAACGCTTTCCGGCATCCTGTCCAGCAAGGGAATCCCCCATGAACTCGACATCTGGGGCCCCGACATGCGCCACGATTGGCCAACCTGGCGGGCGATGCTGCCGTATTACCTAGACTCAAGATTTTAGAGAGTGAGAGGGTGAGCGGTGTGAGAGCGTGAGCATCGGAACCCCGCTCACGCTCTCACACCGCTCACTCTCTCACTCTCTAAAAAAAAGCCTTAACCAAATTATTATGCAGAATAGAATCATTACCCTCGACGAGTTCATCATCCGTCGGCAGCAGGAGCACAATTTCGCCACGGGCGAACTCACCGGATTGCTCCGTGACATTGGCGTAGCCGCCAAAATCGTAAACCGGGAAGTCAACAAGGCGGGCCTGCTCAATATTTTGGGCGCCGTCGGCAATGAAAACCTCCACGGCGACACGGTGCAGAAGCTCGATATTTTTGCCAATGAGAAGTTTATCGAGTGCTTGCGCAACAGCGGCGAATGCGCTGGCATTGCTTCCGAGGAAAACGAAGAGTTCATCCCCTTGCCGCCGCTCCACGACAAAGCGAGCAAATACGTGGTGGTGATGGACCCGCTGGATGGTTCCTCGAATATTGACGTGAATGTGAGTGTCGGCACCATCTTCGGCATTTACCGACGGGTAAGCGACCCAAGCGAGCCAGTGAAACAGGAAGATTTTCTGCAAAAAGGCACTGAGCTGGTGGCGGCTGGCTATGTGCTTTACGGCACTTCCACCATCCTCGTTTATTCCACCGGCAGCGGCGTGAACGGCTTCACCCTTGACCCAACCATCGGCGAATTCTGCCTCTCCCACCAGAATATCCAGATTCCAAAGCGCAGCAATTACTACTCGCTGAACCAAGGCTACTACCTCAAGTTCGACATCGAAATGCGCCGCTATATTGACCATTGCTCAGACAGCAATATGCAGCTCCGCTACATCGGTTCGATGGTGAGCGATATTCACCGCATCCTGTTTCAAGGTGGCATTTTCCTATATCCAAACACCCGCAAGTACCCGAAAGGCAAGCTCCGGCTGCTTTACGAATGCAATCCCATCGGCTTTGTGGTGGAACAGGCGGGCGGCAAGGCCATCACCTGCCAACTGGAGCGGGTGCTTGAACTTGAACCAAACGGCCTTCACCAACGGGTGACGGTGGCGATGGGTTCGCCTGAGATGGTGGACGAGATGAAGGCGTTTGTGGAGAAGTATTCGGCGTGAGGGGGTGAGCGATACGATTACTGAAAGCAATCGTATCGCTTTTGAAGAATTAAGCAACCTATACCATGTTTACTAAACATTTGACATCAACTTTTGAGAGCATAGTAAAAGCCAAGATGTATTTTTTCTTGAAAAAAAGTATATGGAAGTATCTGATACTTACATTTATGTTCGGTTTTTTAAAGCCAATAGGCGATTTAAGTGGATTTTACTCTTTCCTGGTTTATTTTACAGGGTTAATGCTTAAATTGTTTCCACTTCAATTCATTAGAGCAAAAATAATGGCCCAAAAGTTATATTTTGACGCAGACGTGGAATTTAATGATTCAGTAATTATTGTAAGGCACAGAAATAAATAAAGAAAAAATAGAACAGAAAGATTGGACATGGGTTAAAGAAATTGACGTGAAGCCGGATATAATTTGGTTAGTCTTAAAAGAAAAATTTCCTATTAGTATGGGATTGAAAAAGGACAATCTTTCAGATTATGAAATTACTTTTTTTGAACAAAAAAAGAAAGGAAAAACGATTTCTAATTTTTCTTGAATTATAAGATTAAGTTGTTTCCAATGAATAATAAGTACTCTTTTCACCCCACCGCATACTCCGAAAACTGCCGATAGCTCGGCGGCTGCATTCCCAGCACAATATCCGTTGCGGGTACGCCCCGTTTAAGCAGCTCGTCATCCACAGCGGTGTCTGTCAGGTTTTCCTGAATCCAGATTTTTCCATCCGGTTTTATGTCAAATTGCAATTTGACGTCGAGGCAGCGGGTATCGTCCGCCCAACCAACCCGGACAAGTTGGAAGTGGTTGCGTTCCAAATCGGCAATGATTTGGTCTTCCAACTCTAGGTACCTTGTACCCGTATAGTCCGATTTTTCCTGTTCCAAAATTTGGAGCAGGATGGATTGGTATTGCTTGATTTTCTTTGTTAATGCCATTGGATGATGGTTGAAGTTAGTGGGTCAAAGATACCGATTTTTAGGCGCTCTTCTTCAATGGTGAGCGGTACGGTTGTTTAGTTTTGAAGCGCATGGTAGGTTTTATCTGGAATGGCAAGGTATAAAATCCGGTCAAGCTCTTGCAAGCGGAGGCCAATCCGGTAACTGATGTATTGACCGAGCGCTTCATAGAAGTCATACAAATTGGATTTATTGACAAAACTCTTGACTTCTACGGCTATTTTGTCCGAACCACGTTCAGCGACGATGACTTTTTCAGCACCCAAATCTATTTCTTGCCGCCTTGGTTTTGTGTGGAGGAAAAATGGGTCATGGGTGACCACCCAGCCATCTTTTTCCAAAGCGTTCTTTACTATTTCGTGCAATTTATCCTTGGCCATTGGTTTAATTTTAAGCGAAAATAGGGGATCCAAATATTTTACCCAACACTTTTGAAAACTGCATAACCTAAAATCTTGCATTTGCTCCATGAGCAATGGACGAGTCATACTGAGCGCTTTGCGATAACCATTGACCGCCTGTGCCATCAATTGATTTTTGGATTCAACTACTAAAACTGCCGATAACCCGATGGCTACATCCCCATCACAATAGATGAAGCCGGAACACTCCGCTTCTGAGGTACACGGTAATCCCCCATTCGCATCCAATTGCACAAACCCCGCCATCCTTTCCCTTCCTTGAAGCATGATTCCGTCCAACATATCGCCCACCCATTTCGACATGCCTATCGGCAGCTTTGGCCCAGCGGCAAAGCGGGATACGACCCGTTCACCGCCCTCACCCGCTTATTTTACCCACTATTTAACCGTAAACTCCTTGATCATAATCGCCCCGCTGTTTTTCAAGTTGGAACTGATGATGACGACCTGCTCCTGAAACCCGTCGTCCACCGAAACGGCAACGGTGTTGGGGGAAATGCTACCGACGTTCAGGGCGTGGAGGATGATAAAATTGGTGGGCTTGTCGAGCTTGACAATGGTCTCATATTTTTGGCGGGTGACCCGGTAATTTTTGATGATGAGGTCGCCGTTGAGAAAGAGCGATAGCACATCGCCGTCCACCGTTCCATTGTCCCAAACCCGGATGCGAACGGTCTTGTTTTTCACTTCCAGCACCCGTTCCACATCCACTGGCCGCTTGGTTTTTGCCATGTATTCCTTCACTTCGGCGGGTTCTGGCTTCGTTGCCGTTTCCCCTGGCTTCGCCATTGTTTCATTTTGGTCAAAAATAGGCTGCTCCACGAACAATTTGCCGGGGGCACAGGCGCCTGTTTTCGGGTCGGTGCCCTCAATATATCCCTGCCAATCGCCCGTCAGCGAGCGGCGGTTTTTTTCTTTTTGGTAAAAAAGGCTGCCCGACTTCATGCACCAGCGCCAGCTCGGCACCGACTCTTCCATGATTTCGGTTTCCTCAAAATCCAGCCGCTGTTTTGCTTCGTCAAAAGTCCAGCGGAGTCGGTGCTTGGCATTGCCACCCTCCCCATCCGAGGTGATTTCGGAAGTGCCCGTACCGTCCGGCTCGAACTTCATTTCAAAGTAAAAGCCATAGTCCCGGTCGGATTGGGAGAGGTTGCCGGAATAGCGATTGGTGATTTGTGAATGGTGATTGGTGACTGGCAGTTCAGAAGTTGCAGGCTCTGGACTGCCTACTGCCAACTGACTAACTGCCAACTTCATGGTGCCCGGCTTGCAGCCTTGAGCTTCCCAATTGCCGGTGAGCGTGGGAATAGCTTGTGTTTCATCGAATTCCAAGCGGATGTGTTTGAGGCACCAGCGGGCGTTGGCGGGTTCAAGTTGCAGGACTTCCTGGAGGACAAGCAGCTTGCCTTCGAGCTGGCCGCCTATTTCAAATTTGGCAGCGCCACTGCCATCGGTGTTGCTGGAAGTTGAGGTGCCAAAGACTTTGCTCCCCTCCTGTTTCAAAGAAAGGGTGTAGCGGAAACTTTCGGTTTTGCCGACCTGCGTCACCTCGCCAGCCCACTCGCCAGCGAGGGATTGTGCAAGGCCAATTTTAGCTAAAAACAAAGGAAAAAGAAAGGAGAATAGCTTTTTGCCCATGATGAAATACCGTTTTTAGGCGTTCTAAGTAGATTTACGATTTTAGATTTACGACTTGCGAGGTGCATATCATTGAAATTGAACAACTTAGGTCAAAGTCGAAATCTAAACTAATTTCAACAGCCTACTTAAATTTTAGGAACCATGATAACGCAAAGCAACCATTTTTTATGCAAGCTGACTTTCAACGGAACGAGAAAACGGCGCTTCCGTTTCCACAAATGACAAAACTCGCTTTTTTATCAGTCGAATAAGGTTGGCTAACTACATTTGCAAGCCTTGAATCAAGGTGGAAACCAAATTTTTATCACTAAAAACAAATCTGAACATGAATTTTAGACCCAGCATTTTTAGGTCAATCCTGTTTGTGTTTTGTTGCTTCGCAACAACGACAACCAGCTTCGGCCAGCAGATAAAATGGGCTGCCGATGGCAACAGCTACCTAACTACCGAGGATGGCGGCATCGTGCGGTACACCTTGCCAAAATTGGAAAAAACGACGGTGGTTTCCAAGGAACTACTCCAACCGACTGGCATGGCCGAGCCGCTGAGAGTGGAAGGTTTTTCCCTCACCGATGATGGGAAACGGGCCATGATTTACACCAACAGCCAGCGGGTGTGGCGCCAGAAAACCCGTGGCGACTACTGGCTGCTCGACCTCGGCACCAAGTCCCTCAAGCAGCTTGGAAAAGGCCGCCCAGCTTCCTCGTTGATGTTTGCGAAGCTAAGCCCCGACGGCATGAAGGCGGCCTACGTGAGCGAGCACAACGTTTACGTGGAGGACTTGGCCTCCGGCAATATCAAAAAGCTCACCGACGACCTCGGCACCAAAAAGCTCATCAACGGCACCTTCGACTGGGTGTACGAAGAGGAATTTTTCTGTCGGGACGGCTTCCGCTGGGCGGCGGACAGCAAGCAAATCGCCTACTGGCAGATTGACGCCAACAAGATTCGGGACTTCTACATGGTGGACAATATTGACTCCGTATACAGCAGCATCGTGCCAGTGGAATACCCAAAAGCGGGCGACTCTCCAAGCCCTGCCCGCATCGGGGTGGTGGATATATCGAGTGCAAAAACGACCTGGATGAACGTGCCCGGCGACCCTGCCCAGCACTACCTCGTGCGGATGGAATGGACGCCAGACGGCAAGCAGGTCATCCTTCAGCAACTCAACCGCAAGCAGAATGAGAGCAAAATCATGCTCTGCAACCCAGCTTCTGGCGATGCAAAAACCATTTTCACGGAAACCGACGAAGCTTGGGTGAGCACGGTGAACGAATGGTCGAACGACGCAACAGGTTGGTACTGGCTGGATGGCGGCAAGAGCTTCCTATGGCCAAGTGAAAAAGACGGCTGGCAGCACCTCTACGTCATTTCCACCGATGGAAAAAAAGAGACGCTGCTGACCAATGGCAACTACGACGTCATCAGCCTCGACTGCATTGACGAGAAGGGCGGGCAGGTTTATTTTTCGGCTTCGCCAAACAGCGCCATCCAAAAATACCTTTACAAAGTGCCGCTGAACGGCAAGGGCAAGGCCGAGCAAATCACCTCAGCCAACCTGCCAGGAACGCATACCTACACCATTTCACCGAATGGGAAATATGCCCGCCACCGCTTCTCCAATTATTTTACGAAGCCAACAACTACATGGGTTGAATTGCCGAGCGACAAGCCGCTTGCTGGTCAGGATGCCGTTGCCAAGGATTACGACCCAAAGGCCAAGGATGGCAGCAATGTTGAGTTTTTCAAAGTGACGACCGAGGACGGTGTGGAAATGGATGGTTGGATGAAAAAGCCCACCGATTTTGACCCAAATAAAAAATACCCTGTGGTGTTTTATGTGTACGGTGAGCCAGCAGGTGCGACCGTTTCGGACAGCTACGGCGCTGCCAACGATTTTATTTACAATGGCGACTTGGGCGAGGATGGGTACCTTCATGTTAGCATTGACAACCGTGGCACGCCAGCACCGAAGGGTCGGGCGTGGCGGAAGGCCATTTACCGTAAAATCGGGCAGGTGAATATCCGGGACCAGGCGATGGGCGCAAAGAAAATTCTCGAAGCGTCCTACTGTGACACGAGCCGTGTGGCGGTTTGGGGATGGAGCGGCGGCGGTTCTTCCACACTGAATTTGATGTTCCAATACCCGGAGATTTACAAGACGGGCATTGCCATTGCCCCGGTGACCAGCTCGCTGTTTTACGATAATATCTACACCGAGCGGTACATGGGCCTGCCGGAGGAGAGCATGGCGGACTACACCTCTGGGGCCAGCCTCACCCATGCCAAGAACCTGCAGGGCAACCTCCTGCTCATCCACGGCACGGGCGATGATAACGTGCATTTTCAAAACACGGAAATGCTGGTGAACGAGCTGGTGAAATACAACAAGCAGTTCCAGTACATGGCCTACCCGATGCGCTCGCACGGCCTCAGCGAGGGCGAGGGCACCTTTCTGCACCTGAGCACAATGGTGAGCAAATACTTGAATGATAACTGCCCGCCGGGCGGGGTGGTAAGGGGGAATAAGCCCTAAACCTTTGAACTATGAACGGTGAATGGTGAACGGTGAATGAGATAAATGGCCTCGTTTACCGTTCACCGTTCACCATTCTTCATTCACCGTTAAAGATTCACCGTTCATAGTTCACCGTTCACAATTCTAAGTGAAACGTCCTCCACCGACCGCTGAACGATCGCCAACGACCTCGTATCATTCCATTTCCATGTCGTATCGAACCGCACGGACAGCGGTGCTCCCCCTTTCAACGTCGTGACGTACCCCACGGACGGCGTATCGCCCCTTTTCTATGTCGTGACGTACCGCACGGACGGCGGAACGATCGCCGGGGACCGCTGAACGATCGCCCTCCATGGCGTATCGAACCCTACGGAGGTCGTATCATTCGTTTTCGACCGCTGTGCGACTGGTGCGGACCTCGGAGGGGTTTGGGGTAAGGCTATTTCAGGAAGGGACAGGCCAATGGATATAATGGCTGATAAACGGTTAGGTAAAATGGCCGCAAGAGCCGCTGCGCTCAACTCTTACTGGAACAGTGGGTTTTTCACGAGTAGGGTTGTAGCTTTGTGGGGAGGTTGGGAAGACTTGCGACAACAGGTTCTGCAGGAAACTATCAAATATTCACTATGTATCCCGATAAATGATGCAATACACAAATTTAATTTTAATGTTTAAAGGGTTAAACCTATTTGACGGCAATGTTGACGGCAAAGGTGTTCTTGAAAGCTTGATTCAAGCCATTACTCATGACGACTATTTAAATCTCAACAAATTGAGGGAAGAGTTTGAAGCCGCTTTGTTGGACAAGGACTTCAGTTGGATTGAAATTGCTTACTCATCGGGGCTTATTTGGATGGAAGGTTATTCAAAGGCAGATGTTGTAGATGAAGTTTTGTCATTAATGTTGCCCTATATCTTTCCTGAGCAAGTCTTAAGTGAAGAGGATTATAAGCACATGGAATCCGGACTAATGAGCTTGGTGGAATCATTAGAGGATGGCGATGCAGTATACTTAGGCAAGGATTATATTTCAAACTATTTGAGCGCTATTATAGGAAAGAAGATTTACTATTTTCAAATTTTAACCCTGTTCAACAGGATGAATTATCTGGAGAAGATTTCAAAAAGAAATAGCGGTTTTGATGAAAATGGCTATCACTGGAAAAATGCATCATTTTTACTCAAAAAATGGCAAAAACTCTAGAAAATTAATTAATAAAATTTGCTAAATCTATCAAGTATGACAATAAACCAGAGCATTATTTTTTTCCTAGCTGCATTGTTTTGTAGCTACCAGGGGCTTTCCCAAAAACTATACTTCCTTGACAGCTTCCTCAGCAAATCGTGGCGGACCAGTGAGGGTGTTACGGATTTGCAGGAGGTTTCGCCCAACGTTTCAGGCAAACTGAGCGGTTTTGCCATTGACCCGGTTGGGGGGCATACCTATTACGCAGAAACCAAGGACGCCTTCGGAGATGGCACACCTCGCATCTTCCGCACCGCCTTGGACGGCACGGGGCTACAGGTAATCGTGCCAGAAGCGGATGCCGGGCTGCCGCAGCAGTTGGTACTTGATATCCAGCACCAGGTGGTGTACTGGACTTCGGGTAAGTACCCCGATGTTAGCATCCGGCGGGCAAGCATGGGTGGCGCAGGCCCAAGTGTCGTCGTGGATTTAACCAACAGCAACAGCCCAAAAGGAATTGCCGTTGACCCGGTTGGGGGTAAAATCTACTGGACATTGGAATTTGAAAATGACATCCATTTCGCTGACCTTGATGGTGGCAATCCCGGCGTTTTCGCTGGCGCTACCAATACAGATGAATACTGTACCGATTTGGCCATCCATCCTGTTGAGGGAAAATTATACTGGATAACCAGCGGCTCATTTGGAGAGTCTTCTAAATTGAGGAAAGCCAACTTGGACGGTTCTGCTTTGTCGGCTATAGCCGACCTTGGGTTTTCCACACCGCTTGGCGTTGAAGTGGACACTGCCCACAACAAAGTTTATTGGTCGCTTTGGCTCGATGAAACGGTGTATCGTAGCGACCTCAACGGAAACAACACGGAGGAATATTTCAATGCGGAAGACTATATCAGCCCTGAGGATGTAGGCGACATCAGTGATTTTGCTTTTGACTACGCTGAGCCAAGTGGGGTTTTTGATGCTTTTGTACCATCCCAGTCATCTGGCTTCCGGCTTTTCCCTAATCCGGCTTATGGCTCCGATTTGACGCTTGAGTTTTTGGATGGTACATTGGAAGGCGTGAAGAACCTACATGTTCAAGTCTATGACGCTCAAGGCAAATTACTGACTTTAAAAAGCTTTGTTCCAAATTCTAGAATAAGTTTTAATCAGGATTTACTGCCAGGTTTCTATCAAGTGCTAACCCGCTCAGATGACGGGAGAGCGTTGGGCAGTCAAAGATTGATTGTTCAGCAGTAAGGTTCTCTAAATCCGTTGTTGCAAGTCTTCCCAAGCTGTCTACAAAGCTACACACCCATCCGTGAAAAACCCACAGTTCAAGTAAGGTACTGTGGACTTTTCACGGTAATGGTGCGAAGCTATTTGGGAAGACTTGCGCCAACGGGTTGCTAGTCTCTGTTTGAACCAGCCAGTGCCGCTTTACTTACCTGTCCCTTTGAGAACACTGGCTTTAACTTCTGCTTTTTCAATAAGCGTTGATGTCTGCATAAATGTGTCAGTGGAAGGCTCGCAACAACGGCTTGGCCCTCATTAATAACTGCCTTTAAAAAACAACAAAACCAACCAAGGCTAATCCCAGCCTTATCCAATCACTATGTGTACGGTCATAATGACGCAGAGATTGCTATGGCAATGACAAAGCGGCGCACAGCAGGGCGAACAAATGGAAACGTGGAAGGGCGTAAAGCGAAGATTCTTTGATTCCGTTGTAATAATTAGCCTTTAAAAATATCCTGTGCCGCCATTTCATAATCTGGCAGGGCGGGTGCTGCGGAGCAAAGTTTTTCGCCTTTGCAGACCTTCATGGAGTCGAGGTTTTCGCCTGCATAGACATGAACTTTTTCAAATTTGGGGAAAATCTGCCAAACAACTTTTACCCCTGCCGCACGATAGTTGTCCATTTTTTCCTCCACCAAGTTAAGTTGGTCTTTCGTGGAAATGACTTCGATGATGAACGCTGGCACGGGTTTTACGCCGTTTTTAGCTTTTGAAATCTGGTCATCGGTGAACCAAGCGATGTCGGGGCGGCGGTGGTTTCCATCAAAAAAAGTGTCCCCTTCTGTAATCAACTCACCATGCACTTTTTTGATTAACAATAGATTTCTGAAAAGCGATTGTAAGTTTTTCAGGATAAAGAATTGTGTAAAATCCATAGTACGTTTCGATTTGACCACATCACCGTTCACCCATTCGTATTTGAAAGAATCTTCTCTCGAAAGGTATTTCCGCTGAAATTCTTCCCAAGAAATAGGCTTTGCCTGTTTTGCAACGGTGGTCGATACTGGTACATGTAGATGCTTTTTTTGCGGTGCTGCTGCGGCTTCCATGACTTTTATTTTTTGCAAACTTAACAAAAATGGAGGCAAGGTCAAACTGCATTTTGACAAAAATAGAACCGACGACTGTACATTTTTCACGGATCATCCACGAGTGTATCCCTCCCATCTACTTTTTTCCACCAAACAAAGACTTAACACATCTCCCAACGCAACGAAATTTCATTCCGAAGCATTAATAGTCAACCAAAGGGCAAAAGCATTTGCCTATCTTTGCCCCGCTTTTTCCAAATAACATTTTTTTTGAGGTTGAGCAGGTTGAGAAAGTTTAGGAGGTTTAACATACGCTAGCACCCTAAACCTCCTTAACCCGCTAAACCTTCTAAACTTTTACCATTCAGCTCAAACGGTTTTCCTGGAAAGCAAGCTGTGCTGAATACTTGAACTACACTAACTATTTCGTTATGTCAAAAGTCAAACCAGCAAACGGCAAGCTTGGTATCCTCACCCCGGGGATGGGCGCCGTGGCATCCACTTTCATGGCGGGCGTCATCGCCGTCAACAAGGGCATCGCCAAGCCCGTCGGTTCGGTCACGCAGATGGGCAATATCCGCCTCGGCAAGCGCACCGACAACCGCAACCCCCTCATCAAGGACTTCGTTCCGCTCGCAAAATTGACCGACATCGCCTTCGGTGGCTGGGACATTTTCGAGGACAATATGTACGAGTCGGCGGTGAACGCCAAGGTGCTCGAACCGTCTTTGCTCGAACAAATCCGCCCAGAATTGGAGGCCATCAAGCCAATGACTGCCGTCTTCGACCGCAACTGCGTGAAGCGCCTCGACGGCCCACACGTCAAGAAAGCCGCCACTAAAATGGAACTCGCCGAAGCCGTCATGGAAGACATGCGCCGCTTCAAGGAAGAGAACGGCTGCGACCGCCTCGTCATGGTTTGGTGTGGTAGCACCGAAATTTACATTGAGGAAAGCGAGGTACATTCCAGCGTTGCAAAATTGGAGGAAGGCTTGCGCAACAACGACCCATCCATTCCACCGAGCATGATTTATGCTTACGCCGCTGTAAAAATGGGCGTTCCCTACGCCAACGGCGCTCCCAACCTTTCCTGCGACGTGGATGCGATGGTCGAGCTGTCCAAGCAGACCCGCACACCTATTTTTGGCAAGGACTTCAAAACGGGCCAGACGCTGATGAAAACCATCGTGGCACCTGGCCTGAAGGTTCGTGCCCTCGGTATCCACGGCTGGTTCTCCACCAATATCCTCGGAAACCGGGACGGTGAAGTGCTCGACGATCCAGATAATTTCAAGACAAAAGAGGTTTCTAAGCTCGGCGTGTTGGAAGAAATCCTGCAACCAGAAACCAATCCAGACCTTTACGGCGACCTATACCACAAGGTGCGTATCAACTACTACCCGCCTCACGGCGACAACAAAGAGGGCTGGGACAACATCGACATCTTCGGCTGGTTGGGCTATAAGATGCAAATCAAGATTGACTTCCTCTGTCGGGATTCCATCCTCGCAGCGCCTATCGTGCTTGACCTTGCCTTGTTCCTCGACTTGGCAAAACGTGCCGATTTCTATGGCATCCAAGAGTGGCTGTCTTTCTACCTGAAGTCGCCACAAGCGGCCAAGGGCCTCAGCCCTCAGCACGACATCTTCCTCCAAAACCAGAAGCTGCTCAACACCCTGCGCCACTTGATGGACGAGGAATTGATTACGCATTTGGGATTGGACTACTATTATTAGTTTTGAGTTACGGGTTTTGAGTTTTGAGTTGGAACACCTAAAGCAAATATCATGAGCAATGAGGAATTTGCTGAAAATTTTAAGGCTCGGACAAAACAGTTCGTCATACGGGCAACCAAGCTTTATCAGGCACTTCCGAAGTCGGGAGAAGCAAAGATATTTGGCGACCAATTTCTTAGAGCAGCTTCGTCAGTAGGTTCAAACTACCGAGCAGCTTGTAGAGCGAGGTCAAATGAAGAATTTTTTGCCAAAATATCCATCGTGATTGAAGAGTGTGACGAAGCTTGTTTTTGGATGGAGCTTATGGTTGATACTGGATTACTTTCTAAAGAAAGAGTGGAAACGCTCATCAAAGAAGGGTATGAAATATTAGCAATTATTGCTTCCTCAAGGAAAAATACGCCTTCCAAAACCAACAAGCATTTTCAGAACAAGTAACCATGCCCTCTAACTCAAAACTCAAAACTCAAAACTCAAAACTTTCCTTTTGGAAGTTCATCGCAACCGCTTTTGGCAGCGGCTATTCTCCGGTAGCACCGGGAACGGCGGGGGCGGCGGTGGGTGTGCTGATGCTTTGGGGCATGAGCGAAGTTTGGCCGGGTCAGTTTTCCGGCGGATGGCCACAGGCAATTTGGTTGCTGGTGGCCATTCTTTTTTTCTTTTTTTTGGGCGTTGTTGCTTCGCAAAAATTAGAGCCCGAATGGGGCCACGACCCCAGCCGAATCGTCGTGGATGAGCTGGTGGGCGTTTGGGTAGCCATGCTCGGCGTCCCTGTCAATTGGTTGAATTTACTGCTTGCCTTTGGCCTTTTTAGGCTGTTTGATATTTGGAAACCGCTGGGAATCAGGAAGTTAGAGAAATTGCCAAGTGGCTGGGGAGTGATGATGGATGATGTGGCGGCGGGGGTGGTGTCGGCGGTCATCCTGCATTTGTTCCTTTTTTTGAAATAAGGAAACTAGCAAAAATTGGGTACTGAACGATTAAGGCATGGAGTAACTTAGCGTCAAATTTTTTCCAATGCCACTTACAAAGGTAGAATTTGAGACGCTAAAATTACATCAATACTGTGACAACAAGGCATGTGCAAAATATGGTCTTGTTG
>JBGSWN010000245.1:0-10711 GCA_041752395.1 Saprospiraceae bacterium
TCATGATTCCCCATCAGGCACCTTACCTTATAACCCGTTGATTGCAAGCGCATTATCGTATCCAATACCCCCTTGGAATCAGGCCCACGGTCAATATAATCGCCGAGCAGGTACAGCTCGTCGGCAGTGGTGAGGCCGATTTTATCGAGCAGGGCATTGAAACTGATGTTGCAGCCGTGGATGTCGGAGATGGCGAATTGGCGCATAGGGATTTAACGGAATGGATTCTTAACAACGACTTGGTTTTCAATCACTTGCCCATCCTGAAGGTCTTCTGAAAACAAAATTTCACATCCCGCCTCAATGGCGGAAGCAATTATCAGACTATCATAAAATGAAAACTTCATGGATTCTGTAATATGGCAAGCCTTTCGGATGGTACTTTTTGTATTGGTGTGGATTTCAAAATTGCCTTCCACCTCATCCACCACTTTCCTGATTTCTTCCCAATTCAGTTTAATTTTTTTAACAAGGTATTGCAAAGCTCTTGAACCACTTGTGTACTGATGAGAACGGCTGGCAAAGAAGCGACTTCAACAGCGGCCTGTTGTTTGCCCGGGTCATCCTTGCTGTAGCAATAGACTAAAATGTTCGTATCCAAAAACGCTTTACCGTTCATTGGCTTCTTCTCTGTTGAATTTGAATCCTTTCGTGGCAATGCTCACGGCTTGAAATTGCTTCAATCCATTTTTCCTTTTTGAAGCCATTTCCTCAGTGGCTTCCTCCACCGTGAATGCAATTACTTCGACCTGCTTTCCCACGTAGCTTTCAGGAACTTCTATTGAAAAAACCTTTTTCTTAGGAATTACTATTGAACGAACCATGTTTTATTTTTTTTAAAAAGAAAGGGCAAGTTAAGGTCATAAGTTCAAATCAATTTGAGATTTTTTAGATTGAAATCAATTTGAGACGGGCCGTATTTGCCATCTATTTCATACAACCTTTCAAATGAAAACTGACAGCACTAAAAAACTTACCTTTGCCGGCCCGTTAAAAAAGCAATATTTCAACATGACCATAAACGATATTATCCAGTCCGCAGTCATCGCCGCCATTCAGGAACTTTACGGCGAAACCATCCCCGTCGAGCAGGGCGCACCCACCGTTACCCGCAAGGAATTCGAGGGCGATTTCACCATCGTCACCTTCCCGTTCACCCGTTTTGCGAAGAAAAAACCAGGCGAAATCGCTGAGGAACTGGGCGCTCATTTGGTGAAAAACGTGCCGCAGCTCGACCGCTTTAACGTCGTGCAGGGCTTCCTGAACCTCGTGGTGGCCGACAGCTTCTGGACGGACTTTTTGGCGCAAATCGCTGATAATGAGGAATTTGGACGACTGCCTAAGAACGGCCAGAAGGTCATGATTGAATTCTGCTCCCCGAACACCAACAAGCCCCTGCACCTCGGCCATGTGCGGAACATCCTGCTGGGTTGGTCCTGCTCCCAGATTTGCGAAGCGGCAGGTTATGAAGTAAAAAAAGTGCAGGTCGTCAATGACCGGGGCATCGCCATCTGCAAGAGCATGTTGGCTTGGCAGAAGTTTGCCGAAGGCGCCACGCCCGAAAGCACGGGCACGAAGGGCGACCATTTCGTCGGTGACTGGTACGTGCTTTTTGAACAAAAATTCCAGGAGGAATACCGAGCCTGGCAGGCCAGCGCCGCCGGTCAGCAGGTCTTGGGTGAAAAACGGAAACCGGAGCAATCCGACGAGCAGTTTTTCAAGGATTTCAAAAACAGCTACTTCAACGAGCATAGCATACTGGGCGGCGAGGCCCGTGAAATGCTCCTCCGCTGGGAAGCTGGCGACCCCGACACCAAGGCACTCTGGCAGCAGATGAACCAGTGGGTTTATGATGGCTTTGGCGCAACTTACGAGGCGCTTGGCGTCAGCTTCGATAAGTTTTACTACGAAAGTGAGACCTATCTCCTCGGCAAGGACATCGTGGAGCAGGGACTTGCCGCTGGCGTTTTTTACAAAAAAGAAGACGGCAGCGTGTGGGCCGACCTCACCGACGCCAAGCTCGACCATAAAGTGGTGATGCGCAGCGATGGCACCTCGGTTTACATCACGCAAGACCTCGGCACGGCACAGCAACGCTACAAGGATTTTGGTACAGAGAAAATGGTGTACGTGGTGGCCGACGAGCAGAACTACCATTTTCAGGTGCTTTTTGAAATCCTGAAACGGCTCGGCGAGCCCTATGCCGCTGGACTCCACCACCTCAGCTACGGCATGGTGGACCTTCCTTCGGGAAAAATGAAGAGTCGGGAAGGCACGGTTGTAGATGCCGACGACCTGATTGCAGAGGTCATTGCGGAAGCAAAAGAAGCCTCCAAGGAGCGGGGTGAAATCACGGAATTGCCGCAGGCAGCGCAGGACGATATTTTGCGTAAAATTGGCTTGGCGGCGCTCAAGTTTCACATCATCAAAGTTGGCCCGCAAAAGCGCATGGTCTTCGACCCAAAAGAGAGCGTGGATTTGCAGGGGCAGACGGGGCCGCATATTCAGTATGCTTATGTGCGGATAAAATCGGTGCTGCGGAAAGCGGGTGAGCAGTTGGCCCCGACCAAGGTCGGGGGCAGTTGGCAATTGGCAGCAGAGTATAGCAATTTGCAACCGCAGGAAAAAGAGCTGATTGCGCAATTGTACCGCTTTCCGGCGGCCATTGAAACCGCAGCCAACAACTATGACCCTTCTGAAATTGCCAATTATTGTTACGATTTGGCCAAGGCTTTTCACAAGTTTTTCACCGACTTGAGCATTTTGAAAGCTGAAACGGAGGAGGCCAAAGCATTCCGCCTCAAGCTTTGCGAAGCAGTCGCAAACGTGCTAAAAACAGGGATGGCGTTGTTGGGAATTGAAATGCCGGAGCGGATGTGAGTTGTTTAGAGGAAAATGAGCTTAGAATTGACTTAAATCTTGTGTACTGACAATTGTCATTTGCATAAGCCAAGAAATCGGCCTATTTTTGGCCTGCTTTTTACAGTTATGAACATGCACAATTCGTCGCATCTTTCCCGATTATTCAAGTTACTGGGCTTTCTTGCTTTTACTGTTTGCTTTTTGAATTATAATCTCATGAAAAAAATTATACTGCTTACATTGGTGGTGACTGTTGTCGTTTTTGGAGCTTGCAAAAAAGACAAAGTACCAACCGACCTCGATTTAGACCTCACGGAAGCGCTCCAAGCGGCTTCCCCTTCCGGCTCAAAAGACAGCTACGTCATGCCAGAGAGCGATGACTACGCCAACCTTCCCAACCAGGATGCTACCAATCCCGTCACTTCTGCCAAAGTCGAACTTGGCAAGATGCTTTTCTTCGAGACGGGCCTTGGCCTCAACCCGAAATACGCCGTTTCCAAGCAGACTTATTCTTGCAGCAGTTGCCACGTTCCATCCATGTCGTTCACGGCTGGGCGTTTTCAGGGCATTGCAGATGGCGCTGTAGGCTTCGGCGACCACGGCGAGGCGAGGGTGAAGAACAACCAGTATGGCGGTTCGGAAGTGGATGCCCAGGGCGCACGTCCTTTGCCCACTATAAACCTGACCTACGTAACGAACGCTCTTTGGGCGGGGAGTTTTGGCTCATTCGGAGTGAATACTGGAACCGAATCCGTTTGGAATCAGGATACGCTCATCGCCATCAACAACAAAGGTCTGGAAGGATTGGAAGCCAACAATGCCAGGGCACTTATTGTACACCGCCAGGTCATTAACAAGCAAGTAACCGATACGCTCGGCTACACGCCCATGTTCGACGCCGCATTCCCAGACATCCCGGAGAGTGAGCGCTACACCCTTCAGACCGGAGCTAACGCCATTGCTGCCTATTTCCGTACCATCCTGACCAACCGTGCCCCTTTCCAGCGCTGGTTGAAAGGCGACAACGCTGCCATGACCGACCAGCAAAAGCGAGGTGCTACCTTGTTTTTTGACAAAGCTGGCTGCAAAAACTGCCACAACAGCCCCTCGCTAAATGCCATGCGCTTTGAATCAGTTGGTGTAAACAACCTGTTCCAAAGCTCCTACGACGTGTTTCGCACAGACATCAACGACAAGCGTAACCTCGGTCGGGGCGGCTTCACCCAACGAAATGAAGACTTGTATAAATTCAAAGTGCCACAGCTATACAATCTCAAACATGTCGGTTTCTATTTCCATGGTGCCAGCAAGACCTCGCTGCGCGAGGTGGTCGAGTACTTCAACGCTGGCATTCCCGAAAACCCAGAAGTGCCTGCCACCCAGATTTCCAGTAAATTCCACCCGCTTGGCCTTACGCCAGCCGAAGTGGACGACCTGACGGAATTCCTCACGAATGGTCTTTACGATGCAGATATTACCCGTTATGCACCCAAGACCACCATGTCTGGCAAGTGCTTCCCGAACAATGACCCGCAGTCACGGAGGGACATGGGATGTGAGTAAATTGGCCCGCAATTTTGGTTTTCAGGAGTAAGTTGCTCCGCAAAAAAAATCCCGACTGCACTTGCAGCCGGGATTTTTTTACGGCGTAATTCGATTGGAAACTATAACTCCTGGGTATATTTTTTCACCAACCGAACCATCAAGTCGTTCAAAAATTCCACTTCGTAATCACCGACGGTGGCCTGTAAATGTTCATTGCCAATACCACTGTCATTAGTGATAAAAACATAGGTTCCGTTCGTAGCCATTGCGCAGTAGCGCATCAAAAACTCCGTCTCCTTGTCAATGCCGCTGGCCACGATGGGGATGACTTTCACGCCTTTTTTGGCGGCAGCCTCAATGCTCCGCTGAACCGAGGCGATGATTTGGTCTTCGTGGTGCGGCGGTGCATCAAGTATCAAAAAAGCAATGCGGGCACGGGCATTATCCGACCATTCAAGGTTGTTGATGGCCTTGTCAACGGCTTGGTCCACGGCCTCGGGAAAATCCCCGCCACCATCTGCTTTGTTGCTGTTCACAAAGGATTGCGTCAGGTCAAAATTGGAAGAGAACGGCGAAACTTTAGTCACATACTCATCGCCTTCATCCCGGTAAAAAACGGAAGCAGCCCGAAGGTCAAGCCCTGCACCAGTATTCTGAATTCGGTTCAGTACATCCGTTAACTCAGCTTTCAAATATTGAATTTCGTCGCCCATACTGCCCGTGGCATCCACCACGAAAGCCACGTCCACAGATGAATATTGCGGTAGCCCGCCTGTCAGCATGACCTCGTTGATGCCATTGGCTTGTGGGTTGAAGACAACCATATTTTCGACAATCAGTTGCGTCACTTGGTCATTACCGCCGTACAGGTTGCCCCAAAGTTCCGCCTTCCCAAAATTATCGGTGCGGGCTTCCCAAATCGGCTCACTGCCGGTTCCCATGAGCTGCACCTGGCTATCCGAAACGGGCTTCCCAAGGTTATCCACTACCCTGACCGTATAACGTTGACTTGGGTGAAAACTCCAATAATCCTGGTAACCAGCGATGGTGTCATTGGCCAGTAAGCCGTTCCAAAAATCCCAATTGTCGAGGTCGTTCCACTCGCCAGCGGTAATTTGTCCTGCAGGTGTCGAACCATTTCCAGTGCCTGATGAAGCACCACTTGATGAGCCGCTCGCTTTTCCAAATGAGGAATCCAAGAGCGCACCATCGGCAGAAGTGCTTGGGCCCGCAGCATCTTCTTTTGCGCAGCTAAAAACAAAAATCAGGAACAGGAAAGTCAAAAAAGAAAGGATTGCATTTTTCATAAATAATGGATTTGATTACCCTGCAAGACGCTGGTTTTCGTAAAATTAGTTGGGTCAAGCCTTTCAGTTTTAATATAAAAAAAGGGCACCAGCTTGCGCCGATGCCCAAAAGAAATCCTTTCGGAATTCTCACCTATTTTATCACCAAAACCCTTTGTGTTGGCAATGTTCCTTGCGCTGTTTTAAGGGAAACGAAGTACGTTCCTGCCGCATGGTCCATGTTCAGTTGGTAGTCCTGTGTGCCAGTGCCCACGGTCAGTTTGCGGGTTTCGAGCACTTGGCCGTTGCTGTTTACCAGCATCATTTCCACCTCGGCTGCCTGTGTTGCATTTATCTGCAAATTGACCGGCTGACCATCAGTCAGGTTCGGTGTAACAGTT
This sequence comes from Saprospiraceae bacterium, assembly GCA_041752395.1. Classification (GTDB taxonomy): domain Bacteria; phylum Bacteroidota; class Bacteroidia; order Chitinophagales; family Saprospiraceae; genus UBA6168. The sequence goes on from JBGSWN010000245.1 coordinate 6,095, forward strand.
ACGCCAAACATATCCGCCAGCGCCTCGCCAGTCCCAGAAACCACGCCCCGGATGAACTGAGCATCATTGCTTTGTCCCGGTGTTGCGTTTGAGCCGTCCGTTACCACCATGCGGTGGTAAAGCGTCACACTTGCGCCCACTGCCACACCGTTTGCCGCCAAAACTGCGTCCAGCTCACCGTAGGTAATCGTTGACAAAAGCACGTCGCCAGGGCCTTGCATGTACACTACGTTGTTGAAATCAACATCGGTGGCCACTTGCCAAACATAAACCACGTTGTCGCCGTCAGGGTCAGTAGCTGGCGTCCAAGCAAGGTTCAACAAATCGGTCGGCAAACCTGCCACGTTGACGGAAGCACCCGGCAAAGGCAAAGTCAAGTCACTGCTGCTTGGGAAGAAGTTGATTTCAGGTAAAATCTGTCCCCGAATCTCTCCGCCCGCCTCGGTTGTTGTGTGGATGTTCACATAAAATTCGCCATTGCGAAGCGAAGCAGCTTGCGCAGCGGTCAATGAAAAACTGTTGTCGCCTGCGGCGTAAAAACCGCCCTGATTGCCAGCGTCCAGTGTGGCAGCAAGTTCAAAGACGATACCGCTACCATTGCCCGGCTCACCGATGTGAATGTGCGAGCCACCTGCCACGTTCGGGTCAAACTGCCCGTCAAGGCTGGAGAAACTGCCCGTTGCGGTCAGCATGCTGCCATTCAGTTCCAGTTTCAGGCCACCAGCGCCGTTGGAAATAACAGGTGTTGCGCTGTTCACGCCCATCAAACTGGTGTGAAAATAGGAACCTGCCAGTGGCATCAGTTGTCCACGAACCTCACCCGCTGGCACGCCAGAGGTGTGGATGTTCGTGTAAATCTGCCGGGCACGCAGCGAATCCAAAAAGCCGTCACTCATGGTGAAAGCGTTGATGTCCGCAGAGAAAACGCCGTTCATAAAATCAGTGTCGAAAGATGCTTCCAGTTCAGCGGCAATATTGCCATTGCTGCCAGCATAAGCCTCGTGGAAGTGCGCACCGCCAGCAATGTTCACGTCAAAATCGGTGCCGAGGTCAGAGAAAGAGCCAACCGCTTGGCCATTGTGGCCAGTTACTTCCAAAATCATCAAACCTGTGGCAGGCACGTTGACCGCAGGTGTTTGACTTGCACCAGAAAGTGGCGACATGAAGTAAGCACTTGCCTCGCCCAAGAGGTTGCCACGGATTTCACCGCCCGCAAAATCAATCGTGTGCAGGTTGATGTACAAGCCCCTTGCCAGCAAAGTGTCCCTTTGTCCAGCATTGATTGTGAAAGTATTGAGGGTCGGAGAATAGGAACCGCTCATTAGGTTGGTGTTCAAATCGGCCACCAACGGGAAAAGCACAGGCCCGTTCAAGCCCGGTAAACCAGCGTGGATGTGGCCTCCACCTGCAATTGCCACGTTGAGCGCACTGCCCAGTTGTGCAAAAGAACCGCTCAGGGTCAGGCGATTGCCAGAAACCTCTGCGATGACTGAACCATGCGCTCCCGTGCTTACGTCAGGTATCGCTTGGCTGCCTGTCAAAAAGGCGGTGAAAAAAGACTGGCTTTCCAGCATCAACTGGCCACGAATCTCGCCGCCAGCATTCAACATCGTGTGGATGTTCACATAAAAATCACGGTTGATGACCGATGCAACTTGGTCATCCGTGAGGGTAAACGTGTTGGAAGTTGCAACAAAAACGCCGCTCGTTGCGCCAGCATCCAAGGTATAAGTCAGTGGGAAAGCCACACCACCGCTCGTGCCAGCAGCACCGAGGTGGATGTGCGAAGCAGTCGCCATGGACTCCAAACCTTGGAAGGTACCAGAAACCGTCAGCGTGTTGCCGTTGAGCGCCGCCAAAACTTGACCATCGGCCAGGGAGGAAACGAACGGGTACTCATTTGCACCGGAAAGGTGCGCACGGAAAACCACGTCTGCGTCGGCCACCACTTGGCCACGAATTTCGCCAGAACCATACTCAGAAGTATGGATATTGGCATAAAGCTGCTGTGCATTCAACGCTGCAATCTGGTCAGATGTCAGCACGAACGTATTGTCCGCTGGCGCAAAAACACCACCGTAGTTGTCGGCATCCACCGTTGCATTCAGGCCGATTTCGATGCCACCAGCACCACCGGTCAGGCCGAGGTGTAAGTGAGCGCCTCCGGCGATGTTCGGGTCAAATTCACCGTCAAGACGGTCGAAAGAACCGCTCACAACCAAAGAATCGCCGTGCAATTCGAGGGCCAAAGCACCGCTGCCATTCGTGATGACGGCAGGTACTTGGTTGCTACCAAACAGGTTCGATGAATAGTAAGCATCTGCTTCTGGCAGCAACTGGCCACGGATTTCACCACCAGCGTAAGCCAGTGTGTGGACATTGATGTAGAGTTGGCGATTGTTCAGCAGGTCAATCTGCGATTGTGTCAGGGTAAATGTGTTCAACAAAGCAGAGAAAGTACCGCTAGTTGGGTCAATATCTGGCGTAGGCACCAAGCCCACTGCGATACCACCGCTCTGGCCAGCATAGCCTGCATGGATATGCGCTCCGCCTGCAATGGCAAGGTTAACTGCCGTCGTCAAATTGCTGTAAGCACCAGTAACCACAAGGGTATTACCCGTTAGCGTGGCCGTGATTTCACCCGTACCAGCCGTTGCGACCGGGAAAGTTTGGCTGTGACCAGAAAGGTGCGCCGTGAAAGTCGTAGATGGCAGTGGAGGCGTATCCAACACCACCGCGATGCTGCGAACTGGGATACCAAAACCAATTGGGCCAACCAGCGTAGCAGCGCCCGTCATCAGGTTTACTTTGTAAAAACCATCGTTGTTGCCCGTGCCTGTGTTGGCATTCAGGTAGGCGGTGTTGCTTCCGTCGGCGTATGCGTAGTACACGTCCATGTCAATGGTCGGCATGGCCGCATTTACCGTGATGCCAGTGCTGCCGATGGTGTTCAGCGTGCCGTTATTTGGCGGTATTTGCGAAGCCAAAATATTCAAATTGTAATCGTAATCGTACAACGTTGTGGTGGTTGTACCATTGTAGCTGTTCGTGTAGGCACCCGCGCCAATTGCTGGCGTGGCGTTTTGATTGGCGTCGCCTGCGGCAAAAGCGAGGCTGCCATCTGTTGCGGCAATTGCACCAGTCACAGGATGCAGGCGGAAGTTAGTTCCGTTGCTGCCCATCACCCGGATGTGGTCAACCGTTGGGTTGAAGTCGAAAATGATACCGCCCATGCCCGCCATGAGCATGACGGAATCTGCGCCGATGACCGTGGCTGCACCCGTCATTTGATTGATGGTGTAAAGCCTTGCCATGCCAGTATTGTTGTTGTAACCAATGGCGTACAGTTCGCCTGTCGCAGGACGGAAATCGAGGCCCATCAGGGGTTGCGCAGCAAAAACACCGCTGGTTGGTGTGATGGAGCGGATGACACTTGGCAGGTCGGAGTCGAAACTCACCAGATTATTGTTGCCAGTGAGGGCGTAAACGAGTTGACCTGTTTGCGTTGGAATGGTGCGGTCAATGAATGCCGCAATATCGTTCACAACGATGCCAGCGCCAATGAGGCCAACCGAAGTGGCCGTGCCAGTAGCAAGGTTGAGGCTGTAAAAGGCATTGGCCGTCATGCCGCTTTGCGCAGCACTAACGAAAGCCATGTTTGTTGAGCTGGCTGCATCGAAAAAGATGTCCATGTCCACCAGTGGGTCGGCCACGTTCACGATGATGCCAGATGCACCTACCGTGTTCAAAACGCCAGCGTTTGGTGGGTTTTGGGTAGTGATGATGTTGAGCGCTGCGTCGTAGTTATACAGGGTTGTTGTGGTCGTTCCGATGTAGCTGTTGGTGTAAGCGGAAGCGGCGATGACTGGGTTTGCAGCGGCATTGATGTCGCCAGCGGCATAGGCCAAAGAACCATCCGTCGCAGCAATAGCACCTGTCAGTGGGTGAAGGCGGTAGTTGATATCGTTGCTGCCCATCACCCGGATGCGGTCAACGGTCGGGTTGAAATCGAAGCTAATTTCGCCCATTGCGCTAGCCAAAGTAACTGGCGCTGCGCCGATGGCAGTAGCCACTCCTGAAGTCAAATTAATGGTGTAAAGGCGAGCCTCACCAGACATTTGAGCGTAACCAATGGCGTAGAGTTCGCCTGTATTTGGACGAAAATCAATGCCCTCAATGGCTTGGCCAGCAGTAACACCCGTCACTGGAACGATGCTGCGGATGATGCCCGGTGCATCGGAATCAAAAGAAATAAGGCTGTTGTTGGCGGTGATGGCATAAATAAGCTGGCCGGTTACCTGTGCAGGCACCGTTTGTTCGATTTTGATGGCAATGTCATCCACGCTAAGTGGTAGGCCAATAGGGCTGAGGGCTGTGGTAGCACCTGTTGCAAGGTCCACGGTGTAGAAATTAGTGCTTGGAATGATGCCTGTTGTTGCGGCCAAAATCGCCGTGTTAGTTTGCGTAGCAGCATCAAAAAAGATGTCCATGTCCACTTGCGGATTCACAGCATCCACCATCAGGCCTGACATGCCGATGGTGTTACAAGTACCATTGTTTGGTGGCACTTGGCTGGTGATGGTGTTCAGCGCAGCGTCGTAATTGTACAAGGTTGTC